>JACCYD010000960.1 GCA_013696695.1 Deltaproteobacteria bacterium
GGTGCCGCGAGCGCGGGGCTCGGACATCTGATCCGCCAGCGCGGCAAGGACACCGTCCCCCTGGAGCGCTTCGGCTACGGCTATCTGTTCGCGTTCAGCTTCTCGCTCGTCCGGTTCCTCGCGACGATGTAGCCGAAACGCAAAAACGCGCCGGCCGGAGCCGACGCGTGGTCACGAAGGTCGATCGATCAGGCGCGCGAGCGCTCGACCGTCACGTCGTGGTCCTCGTGCTTGGTGCCGTTGACGCCGGCGATGATCGAATCGACCAGGTCCTCGGGGACGCGCACGTGGGCGTGCGAGTCACGGAGGCTGACCGAACCGATGCGAGCCTTGTCGCCACCGATCGGACCGGCGAGTAGCTGACGGAGGTCGTCAGCCGACACCCCGTGCTTCTTGCCGAGGCTGATGAACAGCCGCGCCTGCGAGTCGGCGCCTGCCGCCGTTGCCGCGGGTGCCGCGGGTGCCGAGGTCTGCTCGGTGTCGCGCTTGGTGCGCGACGCCGGCTTCGCGGCCTTGTCGTCGTCGTCACGGCTGCGGCGCTTGGTGTCGCGACCGGTCGTAGAGCTCGAGCTACGAGCACCGCGTCCACGATCGCTACGACCGCGTGCCGGGCGCTCCTCGGACTTCGCTTCGCCGCTGTCGGCAGCTGCAGCCGGAGCGGGCTCGGAAGCAGGGCGCGTCGACTTCTCTTCGGCCCAGGTCTCCCAGAACTCGCGGGTCTCGGTCGGGGCCGCGTCTTTCTTGCCCTTGGCTTTGCCACCGCGATCAGCGCGCTCGAGTGCCGCGCGAGCGACCTCGTCGACCTTGGTCGCCGGTTCCTCGATGGTCTCGACGGCCGGAGCCGCCTCGGTGCCGACCTCGGCGATCTCGCCGGTCGAGTCACGACGGTCGCGATCACGTCCACGATCACGTCCGCCACGGTCACGGTCGCCACGGTCACGCTCGCCGTTGCGCTCCGACTCGGCGACGACCGCCGGCGCATCCGCGCTGGTCACGTCGGCACTAGCCTGAGCCACGGGCGATTCCTCGGTGCGCGGGCCGCGGTCGCGGTCGCGATTCCGGTCGCCGTTACCGCGATTGCGGTCACGCCCGTCACCACGATCGAAGCTGCGGTCACGATCGCGACCACCGCGGTCACGACCACCACGGTCACGATCCCCACGGTCGCTACGCTCGCCGCCTTCGGTGGCGGGCGCGGGCGCTGCAGGTGCGTCGGTCGAGACAGCCGCATCGGCCGCAGGTGCTGCGTCGCCAGCGGGACGGTCATCGCGATTGCGATCGCGATCGAAGTTACGTGGGCCGCGGTCACGATCGAACCGGCCACCGCGATCACCACGATCACGGTCGCGGCCACCGCGATCACGGTCACGGTCGCCACGGTCGCTCCGCTCTCCGCCCTCGGTTGGGATGGCGGTCGTCGTGGTCGCGGTCACCTCGCCGGTTGGAGCAGCGGCGGCATCACCCGCCGGGCGCTCGTCGCGATTGCGGTCGCGATTACGATCGCGCCCATCACCACGTCCACCGTCGCGCCCATCGCGGTCAAAGCTACGCCCGCCACGGTCGCCACCGCCGGCGGGACGCTCGAAGCGATCCGTGCGCTCGCCTTCATTGCGGTCGCGCCACGGACGGCGCTCGCGGTCACCGCGCTCGCCAGCGGGTGCGTGCTCGCCACCCGTTGCGATCGCACCGGCGGCCGGAGCCTCGGTGGACTCGCCGTTGGGGCGCGGGAAGCGCTCGGTGCGATCCGGATCGCGGTCGCGGAAGCGCGGACGTTCGCCATCGCGCTCGAACCGGCCACCACCACTACCGCCGCTACCGCCACTACCACCACGGGCGCCACGGTCGGGACGGTCGCCATAACCACCGCGCTCGGGACGCTCGCCATAACCACCACGCTCGGGACGCTCGGTGCGCTCGGTGCGCTCGGGGCGATCGCCACCACGGTCGCTGCTGGGAGCAGCGTGCTCGCCCTCGGCGGAGTGGGAGTGCTCGCTACGCTTCGGACGCGCGCGCGTGCTGAGCTTGTCGAGCTTGTCGGCCACCAGGCACGCGAGGACGCGCTTGCCGTTCGCCGTGTTGAGGAGCTTCTCGAAGATCTGACGCTGGAGGTCGGTCGGCGTACCGGCGACACCACGGATCAGGATCTGGACCGGGTCGGGCGGCTGCGGGATGCCAACGGGCGGCAGCGGAACCTTGAGCTTGCCCTCGAAGATCGTGTCCTTCGGCAGCAGGCGCTCCTCCGGCTTGATGCCGAAGGTGAGGCGCACGTAGCGGAAGTTTCCGAGCTCGCGCGGGCCGACCATCGATAGGGCGGTGCCCTTCTTGCCGGCGCGGCCGGTGCGGCCGGTGCGGTGCACGTAGATCTCGGGCTGCTCGGGCACCGAGTAGTTGATCACGTGCGAGAGGTTCGAGATGTCGATGCCGCGCGCGGCGACGTCGGTGGCGCACAGGAAGCGAAGGTTCTTCGCCTTCATGCGACCCATCACGCGCTCGCGATCCGCTTGCGACAGATCGGAAGACAGCGGCTCGGCGTCGAGGCCTTGCTTCTGGAGGAACTTGGCGACCATCGTCGTCTCGTCCCTCAAGTTGCAGAAGATGATCGCGCTCTCCGGCTCCTCGGCGTAGATGATCTTCAGCAGGTCGCGGCTACGCGCGATGCCACTGATGATGTAGTACGCGTGGTGGATGTCGGAGACCGAGATCGAGTCGCGCGACAGCGACAGCGTCTCCGCCGTCTTCATGTGGCGGCGCGCGTAGCGCGACACCTCGTCGGGCATCGTCGCCGAGAACAGCATCGTCTGCTTCTTCTCGGGGAGTGCCGCGACGACGCGCTCGATGTCCTCGAGGAAGCCCATCGAGAGCATCTCGTCGCACTCGTCGAGGATGAACTGGCTGATCGTGCTGCAGTTCAGCGTGCGACGACCGATGTGATCGAGCACGCGGCCCGGTGTACCGACGACGACATGCACGCCGTTCTTGAGCGAGGCGATCTGCTTGCCGATCGGCGCGCCGCCGTACAGCGTCTCGACGATCACGCCGCGGTGCTTGCCGATCTGCGTCAGCTCGCGAGCGACCTGCAGCGCGAGCTCGCGCGTCGGGCACAGGATGAGAACCTGTGGCTGGCGGTGCGTGGGGATCAGGTTGTTGATCGTCGGCAGACCGAACGCCGTGGTCTTGCCGGTGCCGGTGCGCGCCTGGACCAGCAGGTCCTTGCCCTCGCTGACCGGCTTGAACACGGCCGTCTGCACGGGCGTCGGGAAGAAGTAGCCCATGTCGTCGAGCGCTTGCTTGACGTCGGCGTGCATGCCGAGCTCGTCCCAGCTCGGCGGAGCCGGCTCGGCGGGAACCTCTGGAGTGGGATCTCCGACGACGGCCTCGAAGGCCCCGGAGATTACTTCTTTGATGGACTCAGCAGTCGTGATGGCCGCGCTCAGCGCGGCGTCCACCGGGCCAGCACCTTGATCGTGCGGCGTCGTATCGTTCGTCATCGTGCAAAACCTTGAAGTGTGAAAACGGGTCGAGTTCTTCTGGTCGACACACCAGTCGGCGATCATCACGGTGGAGATTCACAGGGAGAGGACGACGTCGTCCTTCGCTGCTCCACTCGGCGTCGCCAATGCAAAGCTCTGCGCGAGGACGTAGTTCCTCGTTCGCGTTCGCCTTGCTCCCTGAAATCATGACGTTGCTAGACCTGAAAGTGGTCGCACCTTAGTCGGCGCTCCCAACGCGGTCAAGCCCTTACAAACGAGGCAGGGTCAGCCGGGTCACGCCGTCGGCATCCGAGACTCCCCGACCTAGCAAAAAGGCGGGGACCGGGCAGGAGGCGGGCGCGTTGTTCAGATCCGCGCAGAACAGCGCGAACGCTTGTGGATCCTCGACCCGGAACAGCTTGAGCTCGGCGTCTTCGACCAGCTCGCCGAACGGGTCGACGATGCTGCCGTGGATGTGCGCAGCATCGGGCAACCCCATCGCACCCACCGCGAGCTGCGCGAGCGTCGGATCGCGGGGGATCTCGATCTCCATCTGGCTCCACAGCGGGGCGTTGGTGGTGTCGGTCGGGACAAAGGAGATGTCGTAGTAACCCCAGACATCTTCGTTCTCGAGCTCGCCATCGGCGGCGATGAACGGATCGACGAACAGCACGAACTCGCCGCTGTTCTCGGTGACGATCGCCGCCGGCGGGATGCCCGCGACGAACGCCTGCGGATCGGTCGACAGGCTCCACTGGAAGCGCAGCGACGGATGGGCGGTGACCTGGACATCCTTGAGCGGGTTGCCCTCGTGGTCGACCACGGTGCCGACGATCGCCAGGCGATCCGGAAGCTTGATGTTCGTCTGCTCGGTGATCGTGAGCGGGCGATCGAACACCACGCCGACGTTCGCGTTGGTCTGCGGTACGACCGACACGCGATAGCTGCTCGCGAGCGCTCCGCCGGGGACTTTGAGGGTGACCGCGCCGGTGGCATCGCTGTCGCCTTGCGTGCTGAACGTGGCCGCGGTGCCCCCTGCGAGCGAGCCGCTCACGGTGACGCGCGCGCCGATCACACCGGTGACCCCGCCGCCAGTGCCGGTACCTTGGACGACGATCGACACGTCGACATCACCAGCGGTGTCGGGACGGACGAGCCGCGGCGGCACCACATTCGCGGTCGCCGGATTGAGGGTCAACCGCAGCGTCGGCTGGAGCGTGCCGGCGATCGGCGTGGCGACGATGTCGACGGGACCGACGACGCCGTCGGCGACCTGGATCGTGAACTGGTTATCGGTCTCGATGAAGGCGACGGTCGAGACCTCGGTGAGCGCCGCGCTCAGATCCCAACGGCCGAG
>JACCYD010000107.1 GCA_013696695.1 Deltaproteobacteria bacterium
GCCGCGCACGACGACGTCGATCGTGCGCCCGCCGGGCCAGGCCAGCTGATTTCCGGCCGATGGCACCGCCGCGCCGACGCCGACGATGCGGCGAGTCGCCGAGCCGGCGCGGCCGATCGTGCCGAGCTGCCAGGTCCCGGGCGGTAGGTTGGTGATCCGGAACGCAGCGCCCTTCTCGATCGGCACGCGTACGAACCACGAATTCTCGCGGTGCGTGAAGCGCGCGTAGGCGTCGACGCCTGCGGTGACCGCGGTCTCGATCTTGCCGCTGATCTCGCCGGTCGCGGAGAGCTTCAACACCACGGCTCGCATGTGCGGCGACACCGGCAGCGGCTGCGTGCGAAATACACCCGCGGCGGATTCGGCGACCACGAGCGAGTCCGCGGCGACGCGTACCCTGAACTTGCCTTCGGCGGTGGTCTCGACGAAGTCGGCGCTGGCCGTGCGGCGATCCGTGACCGCGCGAACCGGATCGCCATGGAGCTCGCCGGTCCACGCGACGACGACCGCGTTCATCACCGGCTTGCCATCGGGTCCGAGCACGACACCCTCGACGGTGCCGGTTTCAGCCAGCGAGCCTGTACCCGCGCGATCGAACCAGCGATGAGCTGCGCGGGTCTCACCGCGTGCGAATGCGATCTCTCCGAGGAGCTGATCGAGCCGTGCATTCGCAGGTAGCTTCGCGCGATCGAGCGTATCGGCGGCCGAGCGTGCGACGAACTCGGCATCGCCGAGCACCTCAGCATCGTCGCGGCGGAGCTGGATCTCGGCGTACGTGATGCTCGCGATCGCGAGCCGCCGCAGATCGCCGGCGGTGGCAAACAGCGTTCGCGCATCGACGGCCCGGGCGAGGGCATCCGCCACCGTCGATCTGCGCGATCGCTCGGCAAGATCGGCGAGCGCTTCTGCCTCGAGCATGGCGAGCAGGCCGGCGAGCATCGGCTCGTCACCTGCAGCCTTGACGGCACCACGTGCGTACGTCAGCTGGCGCGCGATCTCCTCGTGCATCACCTCGGGCTTGGTGCTCGAGTAGTCCTCCGGGTGTGCGAGCTCGCGCAGCGAGGCTTCGAGCAGGCCGAGGCGAGCGATCGCGGCGAGCCGCGGATCCGTCGATTCGACGCTACCGATCGCGCGCTCCAGCTCCGCGCGACCGCGCTGGACATCGCCACTTCTCACGCGGCTCGTGCCGCTCGCGATCGCGACCAGCGGTACGAGCGGCGCCCAGCCCGTGGCCTTGGCCTGGGCTTCGAGGTTTGTCGCGGTGGGCGTGGTGATCGCGGTCCCGAGCACGGCGAGGACCCGTGCTCGCCGCTCGTCATCGGGAAATGGCGAGAGCGCGATCTTGCCGGTGCACGCCTCCGGTCGCGGCAGCAGCACGAACGGATCGATCGCGGCATGCGTGGCCGGATCGCGCGCGACGATCTCGGCGACCGCCGCGATCCGATCGCGAATGGCGCGCAAACAGCCGAGCTTGCCCTCGGGTCGCGCGGTCGATCCTCGACAAGTTTGCTCGTACGTGGCGAGCCAACGCGTGCGGTGATCGTCGAGCACCGGCACGAGCCAGTGCGCAGTGAGGTAACTTCGCAGGTGCATAGGCATCGGCCCACGCAGCCTCGACGGGCTCGCACGCCGGCTCGGCGGCGCTGCGTCTCGTGGCAACCACCGCGATCACGATCGCGATCGCCGCGACGGCACCGCCGGCGATCCACGGCCAGCGCGACTTCGGCGGGCGACCCGCGCGCTCGATCTCCTTCAGCAACGTCACGAGATCGGGCCAGCGATTTGTCGGTACCGGGTCGAGGCCGCGTGCGAGCACGGCGCGGAGTTGCTTCGGCAACTGCGTGACCACGCCGGCGACGCCTTGGCTCGCGGCGTGGCGCAGCTCCTCGATGGTGCGGCCATGATGCGGCCGGGCGCCGGTCAGCGCCTGCCACGCGGTGACGCAGAACGCGAACTGATCGGTGCGCGGGTCGGGCTCGGCACCTTCGAACTGCTCCGGCGCCATGTACGCGGGCGTACCGATCAACGCGCCGGTCTTGGTGAGTGTCGAGTCGAGGACATTGTCGCGTGGGGATGTCGAGCTTGGCGTCACGCCGTCGAGCGAGGCTGTCGCTGACCCCGGGGACGTCCAGACCTCGCCGAGCCCGCGCGCGAGCCCGAAGTCCGTGACCAGCACGCGCCCATCCTTGCTGCGCAGCACGTTGTTCGGCTTGAAGTCGCGGTGGACCAGCCCGGCCGCGTGCGCAGCCGCGAGCCCGCGCCCGGCGGCGAGCAACGCGGCCATCACTTCGTCCTCGGGAGGACCGAACGCGAGCCAGTGATCGAGCGGGCCGCCATCGACCAGCTCCATGACGATGAAGTCGCGATCGCCCTCGGTCCCGACTTCGTGCACGGTCAGCACGTTCGGGTGCTTGAGCCGCGCCATCGCTTGCGCCTCGCGCAGTAGCCGGGTTCGCATCGACACGTGGGCGTCGCGGCTCTTCAGCACCTTGATCGCGATCGTGCGATCGAGCAGCGGATCGCGCGCGCACCACACCACGCCCATGCCGCCCTCGCCGAGGACGTGCTCGAGGTGGTAGCCGCCGATCGGCGCACCGGCGAGCAGCTTGCCCGGGCGGATCGATTCGGCGCGCGTGTCTTCGAGTGGATCAACCACCGGACGCCGAGGCTGCTCGTCTTCGCTCAACCGAAACGCTCCGCGTAGACGGTACACTGGTCTCGCGTCCGATGGATGACTGGTCGAGCCTGCTGCCGCGAGAGCGTCTGAGCCGGATCCGCACTCCGCTCGCGCGCCTGCGCACCGAGGCCAACAACCTGTTCCTCGACCAGGACATCCCGGCCACCAAGCTCGCGAACCTCCGCGCGTCGACCCAGATGCCGCCAGCCGAGCGCGCGATCGCGCTCCTCGACGCCACGGTGTTCGGCTCCGCGAAGCACGGCGTGCTGTTCGGCGAGCACGCGCTCTACATTCACAACAGCTGGACCGTCGCGTCGAGTCAGCATCGCGGTCGGATCGTGGTTCCGTACGACCAGCTCGCGACGATGACGTTCGAGAAAGGCTGGCTGGAGATCCGCTTTCCAGGCGGTGCGATCGAGACCGCGGGGAGCGGCTTCTCGACCGTCCAGATGCTCGCGCTGCTCGACGCGCTTCAGCGATCGATTCGC
This sequence comes from Deltaproteobacteria bacterium, assembly GCA_013696695.1. Lineage (GTDB taxonomy): Bacteria > Myxococcota_A > Polyangia > Haliangiales > Haliangiaceae > JABFXX01. The sequence goes on from JACCYD010000107.1 coordinate 3,166, forward strand.
ACCGGCTCCGACGTCGACGATCCGGTGGGCGAGCACGCTGGGGTCTTCATCGCGCCACACCTGGTCTCGGCGCCACACCGACCCAGCGACGACGTGTGGCCGCAGGGAATCGCCACTGGTGCGGACGCCAGCATCGTGACGCCGCCGCTCGTACGCCGGTGGGAGTGCGAGATCGGTGGGGCGATCCGTTCGTCACCCGCGATCGCCCGCGACTTCGTGATCGTCGTCGTCACAGCGTCGTCCGGCACGCAGCTCGTCGGGCTCGAGCTGACGACCGGCCGCCGGTTCTGGCAGCGCGAGCTGCCGATGTTGCACTGGACCCCAGCTCGATCGCGAGTGGTGATCGCTTGCGAGCTGGTGTTCATTTGCGGCGGTGGGTACTGGCACGCGTTCGATCTCGAGACCGGTGCGCCGCGGAAGATCGACACCGCGGCGCTCGGCCGCGATGTTCGCGATCAGCTCGTACTCGCCGACGTCGCGGTCTGCGATCCGGCTTCGTACGCGGCGGATCCGGCCGCGCTCGCACACGCCAGCGTGACCCCCGGCACCGCGTTGCAGCTGATCGCCGCGAACGATCGCCGCCGGGTGTTCGCGACGCCGGGCCTGCAAGCGCGGGCGCCGTCGATCCGGATCATCGATCACCGCGGCACGCACGACGTGGTGGG
>JACCYD010000968.1 GCA_013696695.1 Deltaproteobacteria bacterium
GCCAGCGAACGATTCGAGCGCACCGATCGAATCGCCCGGCCCGATCAGCTCGATCGGACGATCGCCGCCGCGCGTGCGCAGCGTTCCGTCGAGCACGATGATCACGGTATCGGGCGTCGACCCGGCCTCGAGCACCGGCTCGCCGGCTCGCCAGCGCCGCTCCTCGAGCAACTGTGCGACCGCGTTCAGCGCCTGGAGCCGACCGCCCGCGAACGGGCTGTGCTGGCGCAGTGCGATCAGCCGCTCCACCAGCGTCATTCGAGGGCCGACTGGTGCGACCGGTGAGCCGAGTCCGAACCGCCGCGTGCCACCCGCGTGGAGCACCTGCGTCGACAGCTCGCGCAGCATCGCGCGCAACATGCCGAAGTTGTCCTCCAGGATCTCGCGAGCGTCACCGGCGGTGATCCGGTAGGCACGCGTGTCGACGGTAGCAATCGCGGTAGCTCGGGCCGGACGGCGCGCGAGCACCTCGAGGAGGCCGAACACCTGGCGCGCTTCCCACACTTCGCCACCGGCCTCGATCCGGCCATCGATCACCAGGTACATCGCGGGCATCCGCGTCCCGCCGGTGACGATGCGCGTGCCCGCTGGGAGCCGGACCTCGACGAGATTCTCGGCCACCATCGCGAGCTCCGACAGATCGACGCCGGAGAGCGGTGCGAACTGCCGCAGCGCCAGCAACCGCCGCAGCGAGACCGGAAGCTCTTCAAGCATCGTTGACCTTCAACCGCGCGAGCGCCTGCTGGAACGCATCGATCACGAATGGCGGATCGTCGAGCGTCTGCAACCGCGCGAGCTCGCCGCGCAACGAGCCGATGTTGCGTTCGGCGATGTGATGAGCGACGACGCAGCGCAGTGAATCGCTGCGATCGGCGAGCAGTGCCGCGAACAGCTCCTGCTGGCTCTCGAACGGCCCTGGCGCCAGCTCGCCGAGGCGGTCGCGGCGTTCCTGCGGGTCGAGGGGCTCGATGACGGCGAGCAACGGGTTGCGAAGATCGGAGCGCACCACGTGCTCGATGATCTCGAGCGCGGCGCCGCGCCGCTCCGGATCGCTGCTCGCGATCGCATCGTGGGCGCTGCGCAGGCCCGCCGTGGGCTCGAGGATATCGAGCGCGCGGAACACGTGCTCGATCGCGAAGAACCGTTTCTCGCTCAACAGCTCGCGCAGCAGCTCGCCGCTCGGCGAAACGGCCGGGCCAAGGTGATCCGCGAGCACGGCGTAGCGGGCCGCGTCGACGAGCGAGCGACGCGCGTATTCGCGAATGATCGAGGCATCGACCGGAAGCTGCGGGTCGTCGCTACGGAGCCGGCCGAGCGCGCGAAGAATCTTGAACTCCGTCGTGCCATCTGGCTCGCGCAGCAATCGGTCGACCAAAGAAGCTGCGGCCGCGCGCGTGCGAAACCGACTGATCGTGCGCGGGATGTGCCGGCGTACGTTGAGTGGCGTGCGGGGATCGTCGAGCGCGCCGATCAACCGATCGAGGCCGCGTGGGCCGGTCGCCATCAACACGCGTCGCACGTCGTTGCGAACATTCGGATCGGCGAGCATTCCGAGCAGGCGCTCGACATCCGCCAGCTCCGGCGACCGAGCGAGCACGCGCAACGCCTCGCGGACCACCGCCGGCTCGCGGCGTCCGAGGAGGTCGGTGAGCAGGGTGCGAAATCTGGCGTTGGGAGCGAGGGCAATCGCGCGTGCGAGGGCGAGTCGATCGGCTTCGTCGCCACCGACGAGGATCGAGATGCCCGCGGTCACGATGTCGGAGCGGTCAGCATCGGCCGCGCACGCGACCAGCGCGGCGGCCCGCACGTCGACGTCGCGATCTGCGAGGCTCGCCACGACGCGCTCGTGGTGAATGCCGATCCGCGCGGCGGTGGCGAGCGCGGCCGCCCGGATAAGCGGATCTGCGTGATCCATCAGGTACTCGATGACGGGTGCGATCTCCGGTCGTCGCTGGTGCGCGAACAGCGACAGTGCGCGCCGAACGATCGTTTCGCTCGGGTGATAGAGCACGAGCGCCGGCACCCTCCCCGCTCGCGCGAGGAGCTCGAGGGACGCCATCGCCTCGGCCTCGTCGGGGCTCGACAGCGACTCGATCAGCACGTCGGTCGTCGTCGCGTCGAGGTTGGGCAGCTGGACATCGCGCTGGATCTCGCCGGCACGTAGCGTGTCGCGGAACTGATGCACGTAGCTCCTGCGCACCAGCATGATCGCACCGAGCCAGGCCACCCCGATGCAACTTGTGATCAGCGCGTACGTCTGCTGATCTGCCCCGGCCGCGACCAGCGCGAACACCAGCAGCGCCGCCGCGGCCTGGCCACCACGCTGTCCCACCGCGTCC
>JACCYD010000979.1 GCA_013696695.1 Deltaproteobacteria bacterium
CCCCTGGATGCACTCCTATGCGGTGGTCGTGGATCACCCGTATTTCGGGGTCACCGGCGAGGACGGGACGTTCACCATCGCCAACCTGCCGGCCGGCGCCTACACGCTGGAGGCCTGGCACCCCAAGCTCGGGACCAGAACGCTCGACATCAAGATCGGAACTGGCGCCAAGGCCATTGTCCCCGCCCGGATCTCGTATAAAACCGAGTAGCTATGGGCATGGATGCGTTGCTCTGCTCGCTGTCGACGAAACGACTCGCGATGATCGAGGAGGATCCCGAAGTCCTCTCCGAGCTGATCGAGGCGCGCCACGACGGTGAGATTCCTGGTCTCCTCGATCTCGGTAACACCTGGCATGCGCTCGACATCATGCTGGGCGACGGCAAGGACGATGTCCTCGCCGACGCTCTGGTGGCGCGCAATGGCAGGAAGCTCAAGGCCGAGGCGGCCCACGGCAAGGCCAGATTGATCGGCCCGAGTCGCGTCGCCGAGATCGCGAAGGCGTTGGACGAGCTCCCCGACACGATGGTCGCCGACCGCTACAACATCCTGTACGGCAAGACCGTCCACGGCGGGTACGGCCAGGAAGTGATCGCCCCCGACGACAAGCAGTGGCTGCGGGACAAGATCACCAAGAACCAGAAGATCGAGATCGACAAGCTCTCCGAAGCCTTCGCCGAGGTGGTCGATCTCTACGTCGAGGCCGCCGAGAAGAAGCACTCGATGATGAGCGTCATCGTCTAATCCAGCACTTACCTGACGGGGACAGGATCCACCCCTCCAAGTCGCCGACACCACGAGCGTTCTGGCCGGAAACGTAAAATCGGTTTTTGTCCGAAACTCGGACGCCGTTGGTGATTTTACGTTTCGGCGCAGACGCTCAACGATTCCACGCACGTGGATAGGTGGATCCTGTCCCCGTCATGCAAGTGCTCGTGATTTCACCAGTGGCGCTTTCGGACGTCGCGTAGCCAGGAATCGAGCGCGGTCACCGCTTCCGGTGGCGGATCCGGCGGCAACACCGACGTCGGCCACGCGCCATCGATCGCGGAGATCGCTGCCTGCAGGCGCGGGCGCCACGCGGCAACGTGCTCGGGTTCGAGCTGCTGGCGCTCGCCGGTGCGCTTGATCGCGAGCAGCTCGTCGATCTCGGGCGGCACGAATTCGGCGAGCTTCGTCACGTCGGTGACGAGCTCCCCACGCGCGAGCAGGCAACGCCCGGTGGCCGCGGTGCGCAGCACGTAGAGAGCGCGCTTCGCGGTGGGCTTGTCGTCGAACAGCCGCAACTGGCTGGTGGCGAACCCACCGTAGTGACGGCCAGCCCGGCGCGACAGCAGCGGCTTGACGACCATGCGCGCCTCGGCGAGCAGCGGCAGGTCTCCGCCGAGCGCGAGATCGCCGAGGAAGCGCTCGAGGAAGTTCCCGTTGCCCTTCATCGCACCGCGCAAGACCGGCGACAGCTCGTTCGAGCCGTAGTCGAGCTCGACGCCGTCGATGACCTCCATGTGATCGGGCGGATCATCGCTCGGGGCGAGCCCGACCAGCTCGGAGGTCGGCGCGATGTGGACGCACTTGAGATCGAGATCGCTATCGGGCGACGGAAAGCCGTACGCGTGCGCGCCCGACAGGTACACGACGAGGTGTTTGCGATCGCGCTCGCGATCGGCGACGAACGCGCGCGCCACGCGCTGCTGGTCGGGCGTCAACACGCTCCAGGGATCGCGCTCAGTCGTCATAACGTGCCTCCGGTGGCGGGGGCGCCTCGCTGCCCCATGGGCCTGCAACTCGCTCGACCGAGCGGCGTGCGACCTCGGCGCGGACGGCGCGCAACACGCGTTCCGCGCGCGCGACGTCGGGATAACGCGGCAGGGGACTGGCCTGCCGCGCACCCTCGAGCTTCGGCGTCAGCTCGCGCGCGATCGTCATGACCTCGGGCGTCGGGACCTCGCCGTTCTTGATCGCGAGGAGCGTCGGCCGCAGGTGATCGCTGACCACCACGCTCGGCGCTTCGCCGGCGAGCCAGCGGATCGCGAGATCGAGCAGGCGAATCAAGTTGTAGGCGTTCTTCGGTCGCAGATCGCGAGGCATTTTCAGCTCGGTGTTCGCCACGGCACGCAGCGACGACCAGTCGTTCGCGGCGATCTGCCCCTGGTCGTACATCGAGCGATAGAGCTGCTTGATGTAATCGCGTGCGCGCCCCACCGCGTCGGCGCGGCTCGGCGCAGCCACGCGCGCCGAATCTGCGAGGCGCTCCGCGGCGACATCGAGCTCGAGCGCCGGATCGTCGCGCAGCCAGTCGATGATCGTGACGCGATGTTCGGCGAGCCGCTGGTTGTGCTCGAGGCGATCGAGCTGCGAC
>JACCYD010000989.1 GCA_013696695.1 Deltaproteobacteria bacterium
TACGCGTCCTGCAGGTACGGGGCGAACCGCTCGTCGACGAGCAGCGTGCCCATGCGCTTCTCGAGCTGGTTCTTGATCCCGGCGAGCGCGCGTCGCAACGGGCCGAGCGCATCGCTCGCGTGATCGACGAGCTTGCCGTCGGCATCGAACCCCTCGAGGATCGGATGGTAGACGTGTCCGAGATCCGCCATCTGCTCGGCACGTGCGGCCAGCCGCGGCGCGTGCTCGGCATGCTCTCGCAAGTGGGTGCGCACCCGCGCCATCGATCGCCCGGTGGTCGCCACTGCCACGAGATCGGGGGCGTCGAGTGCCGCGGCCTTGCGCACGCGTTCGATCGCCGCCGCGATATCCGAGATGCTGCCGAGCGGCAGGCGCAGATCGCGGGACGCCAGGCCACGCGCTTCGGTGATCTCCGCGGCGCGTAGCTGCGCTTCCTCGATCGTCGGTAACAGCTGCGATGCGCGCACGCTCGCGGCACCGCGCGTGGTCGCGCAGCGTCTAGCCCAGTGGTCGACGAGCGTCGGCCAGCCGAGATCGTCCAGCGCCTTCGCCGAGATCATGGGAGCGGCTATGTGCCACGGACCCGGCGCGTTGCCTAGGCCGGAATCAGATCCTGGAGGCTCGGCACGACACGATTACGACCGCCGCGCTTCGCCGCGTACAGATTCTCGTCGGCGCGCTTGATGAGGCCCGACCCATCCACGCCGGTCTCGCGCATCAGCGTGGTGACGCCGAGGCTGATCGTGAACGAGATGTGCTGGTTGTCGAAGGCGCACGGGCGCTCTTCGATGATGGTGCGCAGGTGCTCCGCGAACACGATGCCGCCGGCGAGCGCCGTCGAGGGCAACACGCACGCGAACTCCTCGCCGCCGTACCGCGCGAACAAGTCCTCGCGCCGTATCCGCGGCCGGATTCGCTGCGCGAGATCCTTGAGCACCGCATCGCCGGCGAGGTGACCGTGGGTGTCGTTCACCACCTTGAAGTGATCGACGTCGAACATGACGAGGGTCAGTGGATGACCGTGCCGCTGGCAAACGGCGATCTCGCGCTCGAGGAACTCCGAGAAGTAGCGCTTGTTGTGGATCCCCGTCATGCCATCCTGGATGGCCATGTTGTGAATCGCTTCGTGATACGCGCTCTCGATGTTGGAGCCCGACAGGAACTTGTAGATGGCGTCGCCGAACCGCACCTGATCGGAGTCCGACAGCTCCTGGCCGCGCGACACCCGGATCTCGTTGACGAACGTGCCGTTGGTGGAGTTGAGGTCCTCGACCCACCAGCTGCCGTGCTCGTCCGCATAGAGGCGGGCGTGTTGCCGCGACACGCTCGATCGGCTCACCACGAAGCCGGCCTCGCTATCGCGGCCGACGATGTACGTCGTGTTGTGCAGCGGGATGCGCCGACCGATGTCCGGACCCGGTGGATGCAGGTTGACCAGACACGCGTCTCCCGTCGGCGGTTTTTTATCAGTGGGGCCGAGTGGACGCTGAAGGATCAGCGTTCCGCCTTCGCGGTAGTCTTCTGTCACGGACCCTCGAACGATAGCCCGGGTGGCGAAACGGGTTCAAACTCTTGGCGCCTGAATGGTAGGGGCGGTCGAAGAACGTTGGTGGTGTAATTTCGCACCCCCTACGCCTGCCTTTCGCCGGGTCGGTTGACCTCGAACGTCCGTCCACCGCGTGACGGGGTCGGGAGGATGGTCCCGAGGAGCGTCGCTCCGAGCACCGCACGGGCGAGCTCGCGGCGATCCCCCGCCCAGTCGATCAGCCGCTCGATCGCGAGATTTCCCGACGGGGAGGCGATCGTCGTGACCACCAGGCATCCGCTACACGCCGCATCGATCACCGCGGCCGCCGATTCAGGAGACGTCACGCTGCCGATCGCGATCGCACCTGGGTTCTCCCGCAACGCGCCCGCGATGCCGGCACTGATCGATGCGACGTGCGCACCGACCTCGCGCTGACTGATCGCCGGGTTGCTCTGCAAGATCTCGATCGGGTCCTCGAGCGTGATCACGCGCTTGCGCGCCCCGAGCGCGCCGACCAGCGCCGCGAGCGTCACCGTCTTGCCCGCCCCTGACGGTCCGGCGATCACGATCACGCCGCTGCGCTCGAGCCAATCGCCGATGTCGAGGCCGAGTCGATCGAGCGGTGCTTGATCCGGCAACAGCCGTAG
>JACCYD010000992.1 GCA_013696695.1 Deltaproteobacteria bacterium
ACCCTGGATCTCGAACGTGTTGCTGATCCCGGCGCATTCGAACCACGTCAACGGCGATGGCGGCAACGCGACTCTCAAGGATCTGTTCGTGCTCCCCGGCAACGAGCGGTGGTTCACCACCCGCTACGGCCAGGTCGCCTTCTTCTCGCTCGACTCGACGTTCAGTGCGAACGACGACGTCGAGAGTGTCGAGGTGCCCTGGCTCGAGAGCAACGCGGCCCTCGCCCACGACGGCGTCGACGATCCCACGTTCGTGATCGCCGCGTGGCACCACCCTGCGTGCTCGTCGCAGTACTGGACGCGCACCGGCGAGCGCAACTGGGTGCAGGATCACTTCGTGTCGACGTTCCGCGAGGCCGGTGGCGTCGATCTGATCCTCGCGGCACACGACAAGTACTACGAGCGCAACGAGATCACCGGCGGCATCGTCCACGTGATCACGAACATCGGGAACGTGTCGCCCGAGATTCCGGGCGGCAACCACACGGCGTGCACCGTCACGGCGACCGATCGGACAACGCAGTCGACCGGGCTCTATACGCTCGATGGCTCGACCCTGTCGGCCTCGATCATCGACGACACCGGCTCCGAGATCGACGCGTTCACGGTTTCGAAGTGATCGGAGGCTTCACGCTCTCCAGGTGCTCGCCGGGCTCTGGCTCGGGTGCCCACCGGGGTCCGCCGCGGCCGGTGAATCGCTCGTCGGCACCTCGATCGTCGGTTTGATCCTCGGTGTCGTTCGGATCCGCGAGATTGCGGCCTTCGAGCTCGCGCTCCAGCGCCGGATCTCCGGCCACGCGCCCGGCGGTGTAACCGCTTTGCCCGAGGCCGAAGTTCTCGATCGATTGTTTGCGGTCAGGCATGGCTCTACGCAGTGCAGTTCGCGTGCCGCTGAGCTCAGACTTAACCTGTTTTCATGGAAACGAGTCACACGCTCCATGCGCCGCCTCGTCCTGATTGCTCTGATCGGTTGCGGTAGCTCCGCCGACCCCGTCGATCCGGACGGCCAACCGCCGTTCGAATGCACTCCGATGGCGACTGCAGCGGTCGAGGTCGTGCTCACCACCGGCGGACCGATCCGCGGCGTGGCCGCCGATGGCGTGATCGTTTACAAGGGGGTGCCGTATGCGAAGCCGCCCGTCGGCGAGCTACGTTGGGCGCCGCCCGTCGCACTCGAGTGCTCGGCCACCGAGGTCGACGCCACGGCGTTCGCTGCGCAGTGTCCGCAACTCGAGGCCGGTGCGGTCGTTGGCGACGAAGACTGTCTGCAACTCAACCTGTGGTCGCCCACCACCGCCGGCGCACACCCGGTGATGGTCTGGATCCACGGCGGCGGCAACGCGCAAGGCAGCGCCGTCGATCCGGTCTACGACGGTCGCCGGCTCGCCGAGGCAGGTGACGTCGTGGTCGTCACGATCAACTACCGGCTCGGCCAGCTCGGGTTCCTCGCGGAGCCAACGCTCGGCGATGGCAACTACGGGCTGCTCGATCAGATCGCGGCGCTCGGGTGGGTGCGCGACAACATCGCGGCGTTCGGCGGCGATCCCGAGAACGTGACGATCTTCGGCGAGTCCGCCGGCGGTCGCGACGTCTGCGCGCTGGTCGGGACGTCCGCCGCGGCCGGGTTGTTCGATCGCGCGATCGTGCAGAGCGGCGGCTGCATCGGCTTGCCGACGCGCGCCACCGCCGAGGGAACCGCGGCCGATTACGTCGCGGCGTCGGGCTGCGGCACCCACTCGAACGCCGAGCGCCCCGCGTGTCTGCGTGCCCTCGACGCCGAGACGGCCATTCGCACCGACGCACCGACGGTGAGCGTGCTCGCGGGCCAGCCGTACCAGCCGATGATCGACGGAGTGCTGCTGACCGATCAGGCAGAGGCCGTGATCGAGGCCGGCGCACACAACGCGGTGCCGTTCATGATCGGAGCGAACGCCGACGAGACCAATGCCTCCGCTCCACCGATCCCGAGCGAGCAGGCGTATACCAACGCGGTCAACGCGCTGCTGCCGCCGGCGTTCGCGAGCGCCGCGCTCGATCATTATCCCGCGGCAGACTTCCCGACGCCGCGCGCCGCGTTCGTGCGACTCACCACCGACGCGCGTTTCGTGTGCCCGTCGCGCGAGATCGCGAAGGCGGTCGACGCCGCACAGACCTCGCCGGTGTATCGCTACTTGTTCGCGTATCGCCCGACGCTCGCCGGCGCGGTGCACGGGCTGGACGTGCCATTCGTGTTCGGCACCTTCGACTCGATCATCGTCAACGGCGTGCCCTACATGCCATCGGCCACCGACCTCGCCGTCTCGGCCCAGTTCCAGGAGCGCTGGACGCGGTTCGCACGCACCGGCGATCCGGGTGGCACGCCCGCGTGGCCCGCGTACACCACCGCCGATGCCACCCTGGTGATCGCCGCTGACGTGATCACCGTCGACGGGATCCGCACCGCCGACTGCGACTTCTGGGAGCCGTTCTACGACAGCTTGTGAGGCAGTAACTCGCGCTCGCGCAGCCACGCCACCGTCTTTTGTAAGCCTTCCGCGAGCGGCGTGAACGCCAGGCCGAGCTCGGCGGTCGCGCGCTTCGACGTCGGATACGAATCGACCTGGAGGAACGCGAGCTGGCCCTTCGGGATCAGCGGCGGGCTGCCGGTGAGCTGGCCCTTCATCGCACCGGCACTCGCGACCACCGAGCATAACCACTTCGGCAACACGCGCGGCGGTTTGCGATCGATCCCGAGGGCCGCGAGCATGTGCACCGCGAGCTCCTTCAACGTGAAGTAGCGCTCCGACAGGATGTAGCGCGCTCCGGGCTGCGCCTTCTCGGCGGCAAGCACGTGGCCCTCGCCGACGTCGGGCGCGAACACGATGGGGAAGCCGCCCGGCAACAGCCCCGGCGCCTTGTTGTTCGCGAGCTTGATCATCAGCTCGTTGACGCCCGGTGAATCCGATGGCGCGGTGCCGTAGACCGCCGACGGATGCAGGAACACCACATCGAGTCCCGAGCCCGCGACGATCTTGTCGGCGCGCTGCTTCGAACGCTCGTAGTGCGTGCCCTTGGGCAGCGGATCGATCTCGCTCTCGTCGTACGTCTCTCCCGAGCGCCACGTGAAGACATCGATCGTGCTCGTCAACACGAAGCGCTTGACGCCTGCCGCACGCGACGCCGCGATCATGTGCTCGGTGCCGCCGGCGTTGATCCGATCGAACGCGGCGTTGTCCTTCATCCACTGCTCGGGAAAGCCGGCCGCATGAAACACCCAGTCGCACCCGGCGACCGCCTTGCCCAGCGTGTCGGGCACGGTGACGTCACCTTCGATCAGCTCGCAGCCCGCGGGCAACAGCCGCTTGCCCTTGTCGAGCGAGCGCACGAGAGCGCGCACCTGATGACCTCGCGCGAGCAATGACGTCGCGATCGAGTTGCCCACCATGCCCGTGCCGCCGGTGACCAGGGTCTTCATCGCTTCCTCAGGGCCGGTGATCAACGCGTCGGTCTCGCTCAAGAGCTCGAAGCCTACCCATTGATGGGAGCGTCGCGAGTCGCGCGCGCATCTATCGGACCGCGCGATCTGTGACGGACGAGCCCGATCTGACGCCGTCGCGCTTGACGAACACGATGAATGAGCCTCGCCCCTATCGGCAACGCTGGAGATCCCATAAAACCGCTGCCAATGAAGAATCTATCGATCGGATTGGTTGCGGCCCTCTCGCTCATCTCTGTGGCGGGCTGCAAGAAAAAGGGCGGCGCTGCGGGCGAGGCGATGGCGAAGATGGAGGAGTTCTCCAAGGCCATGTGCGACTGCAAGGACAAGGCGTGCGCCGACAAGGTCAACGCCGACATGTCCAAGTGGGGCACCGAGATGGCCAAGAGCGCCGGTGCCAAATCCGACGACAAGCCGGATCCCGAGATGGCCAAGAAGTCAGCCGACGTCATGACCAAGTACACCGAGTGCATGACCAAGATGATGATGGCCGGCGCTGGTACTGGTGTTGACATGGGCGCCAAGGCCGGCGACATGGCGAAGGCCGGCGACGACATGGCGAAGGCCGGCAGCGACATGGCGAAGGCCGGCGGCGACATGGCGAAGGCCGGCGGCGACGCGATGCCCGAGGACGTCACCCCCAACGCGGTGACCATCGAGTTCACCGGCAAGTACAAGGCGGGTGACGCCCCGGGCGACGAGTGGCCGGTGATGAAGGTCACCAACAACTCGAAGCGGAAGCTTTTCTTCCTCAAGTCCGTCCATTACTTCTACGACAAGGACGGGAAGCAGCTCGGACGCACGTTCGCCGAGATGACCATGGGCGCGATCGAACCCGGAAAGTCGGAGGAGAAAGCGTTCGGCGAGTCGAAGGCGAAGCAGCCGAAGGGCACCGAGAAGATCCAGGTCGTGTTCGTCGGCGGCAACTTCTTCGACAAGATCGAGTGGAAGGGCGACGAGAAGGCCCTCGCCCCCGATACCCGCGCGATGAAGTAAAGCCTCGGCCCTCTAACGAGCGGCTCGATCGGGCCGCATCACAGCGGCGGAAGCGTGATCGTGTTCGACAGCAGCGTGATCGTGCCGTCACTGCACAGCAGGCGACCGACTACCGTGGAGTCAGTGCCAACGCTGTTCGATGCACGGGCCAGGACCGTTCCCTGAAAGCTGACCTCGGTGCCGAGCGTCGATGATGCGGAGATTGCCCAGAACACGTTCTTGGCGCGAGCACCGTTGATCAGCAAGACCTGGGCATTGTTGTTCACGGTCAACGACGAACCGACCTGGAAGATCCACACGGCATTGTCATCACCCTGCCCGTCGAGCGTGACGGTCCCGCCGACGGCAATGCTCATCGTCGAGCCCGACTTGTAGACGCCCGGTGCGAGGATCATCCCGGTGATGTCGTTGACCGTCCTGTTCGAGGGACGCCCAGCAGCCTCGGTGGACGCGCTAACCAGATCCGCCTTCGCTTGCGCTGCCGCGGCGTCGTTGACGTGCAAGGTTCCGGTGATCACCGGATTGGTGGCGGTGCACGGAACGCCATCGCCGATGCAGGTTCCGGTCGGGCTCAGTCCGACGTCACCGCCCAACGTCGTGGTGCCACTCGCGTTGGAGTTCGTCAGGC
>JACCYD010001001.1 GCA_013696695.1 Deltaproteobacteria bacterium
CCCGGAAACAGCACGGAGTTGCGCAGCGGGAGGATCGGCAGCGTGTCCGGTATCTCTACCGGCTGCGGATCCCCGGCCTTTGCCTTGGTCATCCTCGGAACCTAGCGACCTGGCACGACGATCGTCAAGGCAACCTGCCCGCAATGACGGAGCTTCCTCCCTCGACAAACGGTGAGGCCAACGGTGGGATGTACGTACCCCTGATAAAGAGCGGGCGGTCGAGCTTGCCATCGGCATGTCGTGCAAACCCACGCCGTGGCCAGATGAATGGGTTCATCGCTCGCCCACATCCAGCCACCGAAGCGCGTGGCTTGATATTTTGGCGATCGTTTCGCGGATCTCGTCGCCCCGCGCCGTTGATCCAACGACGCTGTGACGTCGGCGCGCAGCTCGGCCGCGCCGGCGATCGAGATCCCGCCCTCGAACACCCGGCGTGCGCTGGATGCCACCCACAGATACGGGAGTCGCTCGCTGGCCGTTCGCGTTCTTCCGGCTCCGATCCGCAACACGAGGCCAACCATTGCCCGCCTCGCGACGGCGGATCACGGGCGGAAGCGTACTCGCAACCTCGGCCGCTGAATCATCACCACATTCTCGCGCGATCGCAGCCTGACGGTGTCGCTGCTGACGGTCGCGATACCGAGCCCGAAGTTGGTCGACGGATCGGTGACCCAGTCCTGGACCGAAGCCGTTGCGAGCGAGGCGATGATCGGGGTGTTTGGACTGTCGGGAGCGAGCGAGCCGCTCGGCACCGACGCAGTCGACGGAGGAGACGCGCCGGCGGCCAACCAGGGCGTGTTCGCGGCACGGTCATTATGGGTAGCCTCGCCCTCGACCCAGCTCTCGAGGACGCGGTGCACCGTGCACGCGCCGCCGGGATCGTTGGAGGTCGTGACCGTCAGCTCGGCGAGGGTCACCGTCGCGGTGGTTGGAATCGCGGTGACGTCGAAGCGCACCAGCGACGATTGCGCCGGCCCGCTGTCGACCTGCAGCTCGAACGAGCTGCCGTGAGTCTGGTTGGGCTGGTTGGAGTTGAGCCAGGTGTCGGCGACGGCGCTCAGGATCAGCTCCTGCTCGACCAACGCCATGTCAGCAGGCGTATCGGCGACGGCGCTGTCGATCACGTCGGGCGGCGCACCATCCGCCGGTGAATCGCCGACGCGCACTTCCTCGAAGCCGAGCAAGCTCCGGCAACCCGCGAGTGCGACTAGCGCCGACCGCCACATCACCGTCATTATACCCTCGCGCGTGACCGGTCAGGATGACGACCTCGAGGCGGCGCTCCAGGTTGCGTGGGATCCGGAGACTGCGACGGTGTACGCGGACCTGCTGACCAGCCGCGGCGATCCGCGCGGCGAGCTGATCGCCATCGATCTACTGCTCGCGCAGCAACCGGCGCCCGAGCTCCACGTACGGAAGCGCGAGTTGATCGAAGCGTGGATCCCGGGCTCCGCGATCGACGCTTGGCCGGTGCTGCCGTGCAACGTTCGCTTCGGCTTGCTGCGCGGCTACGGCGCCGCCACCTCGAGCAAACATCAGATGCGCGGCTACCTGGCGTTGCTGTTCGACGCGGTGGGGGACTGCGTCGGCGACCTCACTTTGGCTGGTAACGGTGACGACCTCGCGGAAGCGATCGCTGCGATCGCGGCGCGCCGCCTGCCGTGGTTGTCCACCTTGACGATCAACCGTTCCGCCAGCACACCACACCCGATCCCGAAACCGACATGGCAGCGCCTCGTCGACGCGACACCGAACTTGAAGGAGCTGACCCTGAGGGGCACGAGCGTCGTCCTGTCCCCGATCCACCCGGCGATCACGACGCTGCGCCTCGACGGCGCCGCGATCGCCGTCGGCGAGGCCCCGGTGCCCAGCGTGACCAGGCTCGATCTGGTGCTCCACGATCCGAACCGACGCCCGGTGAGCCCCACAGCCGCGCGCTCGCTCGCACCGCTCGTCAACCCGCGCACGTTCCCTGCCCTGCGCGTCCTCGATCTGTCGCGCAACGAGCCGATGAAGTACAGCACCCCATCGGAGCGCATCGGCATCGCCGAATTCCTCGACGACGTCGAGCGCCTCGATCGCGTCGAGCGCGTGCGCGTGCCATCGATCGCGGACGCCGATGCGGCCGCGCCGCTCGTCGCGATCCTGGCGCGCCATCCTGCGCTCGAGATCGAGGTCGCGCGGATGTACGCGACGCTCGAAGGCATTGCCCATCCACGCCTGCACGTCCCGCCACCGCGCGCGTGGCCTGCGTCAGCGCACGATCGCGACGTGCTGTCGATCGGCTGGCCACCGCAGGGATGGAGCGAGGACATCACCGTGTCATCGCTGATTGACGACCTCGAGTGGCAGTTCGACGCGATGCCCGCCTCGGCGCAACACGCGTGGGTCGCGCTATGGGACCTCCTCGATCGACTGCCGCCGACAGCCAACAGCAACGACGTGATCGAGCCGTTCCCCGCGGCGACGTTGCTGCACGGGCTCGAGGCGCTCGATGGCAACGACCGTTGCGACCGCGTCGCGACGAGGCTCCTGAAGGCAGCGCCACGATCCGGCGCAACCGTCCACATCTCGCGCGCTTTGGGGTGGCCGAACGGGCGGCCAAAACTTCACTATTGACTCCAAGTACCGTTGGTCTTACCAATTGGTCTTACCAACCATGGTCACCGCGAACGTCGTCCCACTCGAGCCCGAAGCCACTGCAATCGATACGGTCTTCGAGAAATTGCTCTCGGAGATCGTCAGTGGGGTGTATCCCGCCGGCGTCCGGTTGCCGGCCGAGCGCGAGCTGTCGCGGCAGATGTCGACGTCGCGGCCGACGCTTCGCGAGGCGCTCCGCCGGCTCAACGAATGGAACCTGGTCGAGCCCCGCCGCGGCTCCGGCATCGTGGTGCGGCCGTACCGCGACTGGTCGATCGAGGTGATCGCGGCGTACATGCGCTACGGCAAGCCCCAGGCGATGCAGCCGACGCTCGGCCGGATCTTGATCGACATGTTCGCGATGCGCCGTGCGGTGGTGCTCGAGGTGATCCGGCTGACCGCCGGGCGCATCCCGAAGGGCGGCACGCACGGTGCGAAGCTCGCGATGGCGCGCGCGTGGTCGCTGCGTGATCAGCCTGCCTATGCGCGCGAAGACTTCGAGGTCATGCGCCACCTCGTCGAGGCCGCCAAGTTCACGCCCGGGTTGTGGTTGCTCAACCGCGTCGCGGATATCTGGATCGACGCCGCCAGCTCGTTGCGCTTCATGATCCTGGCGCCCCCCGATTACGTTCAAATCCACACCAAGTTCTTCGATCTCCTCGAGCGCGGCGAGTCCGCCGCGGCGGTCGCGCACATGACCGAGTATCTCGAGCGCCACGACAACAAGATCGTCGAGACCCTGCAGCTGATGGAGAAGCCATGACGACCTGGGCAGCGATGACGCGCGCGCAGGTGCCAACCGACGAGGTGAGCTACCAGCACTCACCCACCGGGCGTGCGGTGCTGCTCTCGCTGGTGCCGGTGATCTGTCCCGTCGAGGCCGCGGGCTGCGCCGAGGCGATCGTCGATCATGTCGCGCTCACGCTCGGCGCCGCGCCGCCGCTGCTCCGCAAGGGCTTCGGCGCCGGCCTCGCCACCTACGATCTCGGTGCGTTGCCGCGCTATCGCAGGCGCGCGCGGTTTCTCACCGGCGAGCGCGCCGAACGCTATTACGACTCGTGGGCGCATGGCCCGACGCCGATCCACACGCAGTTCGCGCACGCGCTCAATCAGCTGATGTCGCTCGCTTGCTACGAGCAGCCCGAGATGGCCGCGCGGATCGGCTACGCGCCGGGCCCGTGGATCGAAGAAGTCACCAAGAAGCGGCTGAGCGTGTTTCGCGACGACGTGCGCAAGCAAGACGCGCAGATCCTCGCGCCGGATCCGCTGCGACCGGGCGTGTACGTCGGTCGTCGCAAGAAAGCAGGTGGCTAATGGTGGCCAGCTCTCGACCCGGCCCTGCCCTGATCGAAGGTGCTCGCCCCACGAACGTCTTCACGCGCCACGAGCTGCTCGGTGACACCGTGCTCGATTGCGATGTCGTGATCGTTGGCTCGGGCTCCGGTGGTGCGCCGGTCGCCGCCGAGCTCGCCGAAGCAGGGTTCGACGTCGTCGTGCTCGAAGAGGGCAGCTACTACGCCACGCGCGATTTCACCGCGGATACCTCCGCGATGGTGCGCCAGCTGTATCGCGACGGCGGAGCGTCGATGGCGCTCGGCACGCCGCCGGTGATGTTTCAGGAAGGTCGCGCGGTCGGTGGCTCGACGGTGATCAACGGCGGCATGTCGTGGCGCACGCCCGACGAGATCCTCGCGCGCTGGCAGAAAGACCACGGCCTCGACGTGTCGCCGCAGGCGCTCGAGCCGTACTTCGAGCGGGTCGAGAAGCGCATCCACGTCGCGCCGATGGATCACGACGCGATCGGCAACGACAACTGGCTGCTCAAGAAGGGCGCCGACGCGAAGGGCTGGAACATCATCGGCAACCTGCGCAACCAGGCGCACTGCGTCGGCTCGAACCGCTGCGCCTTCGGGTGCCCGACGGGCGCGAAGCAATCGACGCTGGTCAGCTACATCCCGCGGGCGCTTCATTACGGTGCGCGCGTCTACGCCGACGTTCGCGTCGATCGCATCACGATGAACGGCAAGCGCGCCGTCGGCGTGATGGGCCACGTCGCGCTGAACGGTGGAGCAGGCAAAGGCCCGAGCATCAACGTGCGCGCGAAGCTGGTCGTCGCCGCGTGCGGCGCGATCCACACGCCCGCACTGCTGTCGCGCAGCGGCCTCCAGTCGCGCTCCGGTCAGCTCGGCAGGAACCTGTCGCTCCACCCGAACGTCAAGGTCGTCGCGCTGTTCGACGAGGACGTCACTGGCTGGAGAGGCGCGCACCAGGCGTTCCAGGTTCGCGAGTTCGCGCACGAGAACATCGGCACGTTCGCGGCGGTCAACCTCCCACCGAGCATCATCGCGATGTCGCTGCCGCATAAAGGAGCGCAGCTCGGTGCATTGATGGATCGCTACAACCACATGGTCGTCGCTGGTCTGCTCTGCGAGGACACCGACACGGGTCACGTCAAGACGCTGCGCGGGCGGCCGCAGGCGTTCTATCAGCTCGCCGAGCGCGACGCCGCGACCATGCAGCGCGGTCTCCATCTGCTGTCCGAGCTGCTGTTCGCCGCGGGCGCCAAGCAGATCATCCTGCCGTTCGCGCATGCCACGCAGATCTGCAACGCCGACGAAGCGCGCAAGCTGTTCGCGAATCCGATCCCGCGGTCGAGCTGGGAAGTCGTCACCGTCCACATGATGGGCACGGCGAAGATGGGTCGCGATCGCACGTCGAGTGTCACCGACAACTTCGGCTTCATGCACGACGTCGATCGGCTGCTGATCTCCGACGCGTCGCTGTTCCCGACCCCGATCCGCGTCAACCCGATGGAGACGATCATGGCCCTCGCGACGCGCGCAGCGGGTCACGTGATCGACAACGCCAAGAAGTTTCTGCAATAGGAGAGCTCGATGAACGCCGCGATCGCACAAGAGACTTCTGCTCGCATGCCGCGCTTGCTGCCGCCTTTCCCCACCGACGCCGCGCTTCGCCTCGAAGCGTCATCGCATGGCGCGCTCGAGCGCGTGTTCCTGCGCGGCGAGATGCCCGAGCTCGATCAGCTGGTCGGCTGGGAGTTTCGCGGCATCAACCATCCACGCTGGGCGAAGCTCGCCGGGATCAAGAAGTTCGTGAAGGGCTTCTACCAGAACGAGTACGGTCGCGTGATGGGCTACAACTGCCCCGTCGTGCAGAACGTCCTCGACGGACGCTGGCACACCAAGCCATCGGACACCGCGCCGAAGCGGTTCGGGTTCTACGAGGTGGCACCCGTCGATGCGACCGCGCGCGACAACGAGTATCTACACTCGGTGCTGCTCGATTACGGCAAGGGCGGCAACAAGGTGTGGGATCCGACGTCGGGGCTGCGCGATTACCTCGTGCAAGTCGATCCCGCGAATCCCGATCTATTTCTCGGCAAGGCGTACTACGCGGTCGGCCCGCTGCGCGTGCACTCGAACTTCTTCATTCTCGAGCGCTTCCGCCGCGGCCTCACCGACTACGCGCGCCGCTAGCGCTCGCCCAGGTGCGCGAGACCCGTCGTGGTCATCTCGAAACGCCATGCGTTTTATCATGCGTCGGCTACGCTGGCCGCCATGCGCTTGCCGGTGGTCGCGTCTCTGGTGGTCACTGGCGCCTGTGGCGGGTCCGCCGCGCCGCCACCAAACACCACGCTGTTGGCGTCTCCACGCGTCGACATCCCGATGTCGGACCCGCACGAGTACGCGATCGACCGGATCTCGCGCGACGCCGGCAAGGCCATCTTCGAGCGCACCGGCATCGGCGATCCGTATCGCACCGGCGTGCCCTATCCGATCTTCCTCGCGCTGCTCGCCGCATTCCCCGACGTGTTCGGCGCGGACACCGCGGAGCTGGCCGGCAAGTTCGGATTGATCCCACGGGCAGCCGATCCGGCCAGCAAGGATCCCGATCTCCGGGCCGGCCTCCCTGTCGGCATGCACCTCACCATCGATCCGATCACGAACGTGCCGTTCGTCGTCAACAACTGCACGATGTGCCACGCCGAGAAGCTGCGCTGGCGAGGTGTGGGCGACGAGCATGATCGCGAGGCGTTGGTCATCGGGCTCGGCAACAAGCGCGTCCGGGTCCACGCGTACGATCGCGCGTACTCCGAGATCGTCAAGCGCCCGCAGTTCACCGCCGACAAGCTCGGCCGGCTTGCCGCCGAAGCCGCCGCGACGCACCAGATCACGTGGCCCGACGAATATCGCGCCGCGTTCATCGGCGCTGCGATGTCCGAGCTCACCAAGCGCGCCGCGCAGCGGGCCGAGCTGCACACCAAGACCTCGCTCGATCCGCCTGGCCGCGTCGCCACCATCGAATCGTTCACCCTCGTGCTCGGACAGCTGACGGGCAAGCAGCTCGCGTACGCGCCGATCGTCGGCTGGGCCAAGGTCCCCGACGTCATCGGCTACGGCCAGCGCACCACGTTGTCGTGGGATGGCAGCGGCGAAGGCCCGATCGATCTGCTCGCCGTCGAGGCCGACGTCGCGGCGGGCGTGCGCATCGAGTGGCTCGAAGCGCATCCGTTCCAGGGCGCCAGCCTCGGCGCCTATCTGCGCCAGCCGGCAAAGCGCCCGGCGTTCCCCGGCTCCGTCGATCGCGCCAAGGCCGAGCGCGGACGCGTCGCGTTCGAGGAGCACTGTCGCGGTTGCCATGGCCACTACGCGCCGGATGGCCGCGTCCTCGATTACGACGAAGCGATCATCCCGATCGAAGATCTCGGCGTCGATCCCGCGCGGATGATGGCCGCCACCGAGGAGTTCGAACGTGCCGCCAACGACCCGAAGCTGACGCGCGGCTACACCAAGTTTCGGCGCTCGAAGGGCTACGTTCCACCGGTGCTGACCAACGTGTGGGCCCGCGCGCCGTACGGTCACGCCGGGCAATGGCCCACGCTCGCCGTGCTCGCCACTGCACCTGCCAGGCGGCCGGCGAAGTTCGTGGTCACCGACGGGCTCTACGATCTCGCGGGCGTAGGTGTGCCGTGGTCCGCGTCGTCGCAGGTCAGCGGCTTCGTGCACGACGGCGCCAAGCCCGGATTCTCGACGCTCGGCCACCCGTTCCTCGCCGACCTCGGTGCCGATGCCGGCGCGGTGATCGAATATCTCAAGACCCTGTGAGCGCCGAACACGACCGCCGGATCGAGCAGATCCTCGCCGGCCAGCCGGTCGTGATCGACGCCACGCTCCGCACGCTTCCGCGAACCGCAAACCTCCCGCGTGCGGTCGAGGTCGTGCTCCGCATGCTCGACGAGCCGCACTGGCTCGCCGCCTGCGGGAAATTGCCGGCGCGGCTCGTGCGCGGCGTGCTCGCGACGCCGGCCACCCATCCCGGCCACGTGTTTCTCCAGCTCGCGGTGCCCGAGACGCGCAACGCCGCCAGCCTCAAAGCCGCATGGAAACAGGCCGTCGAGGCGCTCCGCCAGCTCGCCGATACCAAGCACCTGCTCGACTCCCCTGCCCGGCGGAGCGAGCTCGCCGCGATCGCGCACACCCCGCTTCTGGTGCAGGCGATCCAGGGC
>JACCYD010001048.1 GCA_013696695.1 Deltaproteobacteria bacterium
CCGCGCTTCGCACAGAACTTCGCGCACGCGATGCCGGTCTGCGCCAAACCGACGACGACCACGGTCTTGCCATCGAGATCCACGGCTACCTCATCTTGAGAGTGCCGAGTGCAAGCAGCGCGAGCAATAGCGACACCAACCAGAAACGCACGATGATCTTCGGCTCTTCCCAGCCTTTGAGCTCGTAGTGGTGATGGATCGGCGCCATCCGGAACACGCGCTTGCCCGAGACCTTGCCGTCGGCACCGATCTTCTTGGTCCACTTGAACACGCTGGTCTGGATGATCACGGACAGCGCCTCGAACACGAACAGCCCGCCGACGATCAGCAGCACGAACTCGTTCTTGGTCAGCACCGCGAGCATGCCGATCGCACCGCCGAGGCCGAGCGAGCCGACATCGCCCATGAACACCTGCGCGGGGTACGTGTTGTACCAGAGGAAGCCGATGCCGGCCGCGAACAGCGCCGATGCGAAGATCGCGAGCTCCTCGACGCCATCGATGTGCGCGATATGGAGATAGCGCGCGATGTTCACCGGCTGGCCGTTCTGGATCAGCGTGGTGCTTGCGCCCGCGATGTACGCGAGGATCAGGAATGTGCCGGCGTTCATGATCGACGGCCCGATCGCGAGGCCATCGAGCCCGTCGGTGAGGTTGACCGCGTTCGCGGTGCCGACGACGACGAACGCGCCGAACGTGACGTACATCCACGCCGGCAGCACGATCTCGCTGCCGTAGAAGTCACCGAACGGCAGCTGCAGATTCAGCCGGACGTCGGGCGGCATCAGGTCCGAATAAAATAGGTAACCCATCGCGGCGCCGGCGAGGACGAATTCGAGGACCAGGCGCAGCTTCGCGCTGATGCCCTTCTTGTTCTTCTTCGCCACCTTCGCGTAGTCGTCGGCGAAGCCGATCGCGCCGAATCCAACCGTGACCGTCAGCGCGAGCCAGACGTATTCGTTGCGGAGGTCGCACCACAACAGCGTCGAGATCGCGAGGCAGAACAGGATCAGCGAGCCGCCCATCGTCGGCGTGCCGGCCTTCTTCTTGTGCGTCGCCGGGCCATCGCTGCGAATGGTCTCGCCGATCTGCCGCGCCTTGAGGCGCTCGATGAACCACGGACCGATCACGAACGACAGGATCAGCGCCGTGATCGCCGCGGCGAGGATGCGCGTCGACGTGTACCCGAACAGGCGAAACGCGCTGACCTTGTCGCCGAGCACGCCATAGAGGAGGTGGAACAGCATCTATTTCTTGGCCTCGTCTCGCATCGCTTCGAGGACGCGTTCGAGACGCATGCCGCGGCTGGCCTTGAGCAAGATCCAGTCGCCGATGCTCGTGCGCTCGAGGACGCGCTTCGCAGCGAGCACAGGATCGTCGGCGATCTCGGCATCCCCACCGGCGGCATCGACGACCGTCTTCGCATGATCGCCGAGCGCGATCACGGCGATCCCGAGCTCCTTGGCGAACGCGCCGACCTCGGTGTGTGCCTTCGGCGCGTGATCGCCGAGCTCGCGCATGTCGCCGATCACGGCGAGCCCGCCCAGGCCCTGCGCGCGCTCTGCAAGCGCACGCAGCGCGGCGGCCATCGACGCCGGGTTTGCGTTGTAGCAATCGACGATCACCTTGCGCTTGGCGACCTCGACGATCTCGCCGCGCATCGCCGGTGGGCGGGCACGCGACAGGCCCTCGATCACTTGCTCGACCGACGCGCCGGCCGCGTGAGCAGCCGCAAGCGCCGCGCAGGCGTCGATGGCAACGTGCCGTCCGACCAGCCCGAGCTCGAGTGGATGCCGCGCGCCGAAAGCTTCGATCACGATCCGGCTGCCGGTGTCGTGCGGCGTGTACTCGACGAGATCGACGTCGGCGAATCCACTCGACGCTTTACCATCGACACCGATTCGCGAGCCGAACGTGACGTGGCGTGCACGCGGGCGGTGCTCGCGCGCGTGACGCTCGAGGCGCTCGTCGTCGATCGGCCGCACGATCGTGCCGCCGTCGCGCAGGCCCATCCAGATCTCGGCCTTCGCCGCGGCGATCGCATCGGTGGAGCCGAGCAGCTCGATGTGTGCGCTGCCCGCGTTGACGACCACCGCGACGTCGGGCTCGGCGGTCTTTGTCAGGTGCTCGATCTGCCCCGCGCCACGCATGCCCATCTCGACGACGCCGTAGGCATGGAACGGCCGCAAGCCGAGCAGCGTCAGCGGCACGCCGGTCTCGTTGTTGAGCGAGCCATCAGCGCCGTGAGTTGCACCGGCGGCCCCGAGCGCCGCGCGGATCAGCTCCTTCGTCGTCGTCTTGCCGGCGCTGCCGGTGACGGCGACGAGCTTGCCATTCCACCGCTTACGATGGTTGTGGGCGATCGAGGCGATCGCGAGACGGGTATCGTCGACGACGATCACCCCCGCGCGCAGCGTGCCGCCCTCGCGCAGATCCTCGAGCGACGGATCCATCATCGTGGGCTCGACCGGCGCCCACGTGCGATCGGCCTGGTCGACGAGGATCGCCGACGCCCCGGCACGGATCGCCGCGGCGCAAAACTTGTGGCCGTCGTGTGCTTCGCCGCGGACCGCGACGTAGAGATCGCCTTTCGCGGCGATCCGGCTATCGATCACGACGCGCGTACAGTAGCCGGTGGACGGCGGTCGGATGCCCGGGATGCTGCTGTGTCTCTCGGATGTTTCGAGTGCCCCTGCGGACCGCAACGCGCCACCACAATCGTCGGCGAGCGCGACGTGGGTGCGGCGAAAGCGATCGAACACGGCGGCCCGGGCTTCCTCGCGGTCGTCGAAGTGGTGCTTCGTGTGACCGAGGATCTGATAGTCCTCGTGCCCCTTGCCGGCGATCACGACAACATCGCCGGGTGTCGCCTCGGAGACCGCCGCGCGGATCGCGGTGCGCCGATCGACATCGACGAAGAACGGCTTCGGCACCGCGACCAGGATCTGATCGATGATCGAGCGCGGCTCCTCGGTGCGTGGGTTGTCGGAGGTCACGATCGCGAGATCGGCAAGCTCGGCCACCTCGGCGCCCATCTTCGGGCGCTTCGTCGGGTCGCGATCGCCGCC
This sequence comes from Deltaproteobacteria bacterium, assembly GCA_013696695.1. GTDB lineage: Bacteria > Myxococcota_A > Polyangia > Haliangiales > Haliangiaceae > JABFXX01. The sequence continues at coordinate 3,068 of JACCYD010001048.1, forward strand.
GCAACCGAAGACGCAGATCAGACGTTTCGCCGTCAGCGGCCGCAGCGCGCCGAGCACGTTGCGCAGCGCATCCGGGGTGTGCGCGTAATCGACGACGATGTCGAGGTCGGCATCGTTCGGTACACGCTCGACGCGACCGGGAACGCCGCGGAGCTCGCGGATGCCGCGCTCGATCGCCTCGTGCGACAACCCGAGCGCCTGGCAAATGCCGACGGCGAGCGCGAGGTTCTCGACGTTGTAGTGCCCGAGCAGCGGCTTGGCCTCGATCGGAATGTCGCCAGTCGGCGTGATGATCGTGCCGGTGATGCCGCGCACGGACGACGCGGTGTCGACCGCGCGGATCTCGGTGAGCTTGTTCTTCGCCGTCACACGCAACACGCGCGCGCACCCGGCGGCCATCCCGGGACCTTCGGGATCGTCGACGTTGACCACCGCGGCGCCGTTCGGCGCGAGGTAGTGAGTGAACAGTTTCCGTTTCGCGTCGCGATAGACCTCCATCGTGCCATGCACGTCGAGGTGGTCCTGCGTCAGGTTCGAGAAGCCGGCGACCGCGAACTTCATCCCGGCGATTCGTGCCATCGAGATCGCGAACGACGTGACCTCCATGACCACGTGCGTGCAGCCCGCGTCACGCATCTTCGCGAGCGCGCCGTGCAGGAGCTGTGGCGTAGGCGTGGTGTACGGCGCGTCGATCTCGCCGCCCGGCCAGCGATACGACACGGTGCCGATCACGCCGGTCTCGTAGCCGGCCGTGGTCAGGATCGATTCGAGCAGGTACGACGTGGTGGTCTTGCCGTTGGTGCCGGTGATGCCGATCAGGGTCATCGCCTTCGCCGGATCGCCGAACGTGCGCGCGACCAGCTGGCCGAGCGCCATCGCGCCGTCCTCGACGATGATCTGCGGAATCTTCACGTTCGGCTGCTCGTGCTCGACCACGATCGCCGCCGCCCCCTTGGCGATGACGTCGTCGACGAACGCGTGACCATCGGCGCGAATTCCGCGCACCGCGACGTAGACGTCGCCCGGCTTGATCTCGCGCGAGTCGTTCGACACCGACTTCACCTCGACGGTGGGATCGCCGATCAGGCGCATCCCGGGCAGTCCGTCGATGAGGTCGCTGAGTTTCATTGGTGGCCCGCTCGTTATCCCGATCGAACGCGTAACCTCACCGATTTCGTGCAGCGAGGCAAGCTTCAGTGCGGCGCGGGCGC
>JACCYD010001056.1 GCA_013696695.1 Deltaproteobacteria bacterium
GTTGGTGTCCTCGTCGGGCACTGACTATTACCCGTTCGCGATCGACGATCTCGGCGATGACGACGAAGTCACCGAGCGAGATCCACCGGGCGACGAGTTCCTCGCGCGCGTGTGTCGCGACTGGGAGAAGGAAGCGACCGCAGCGACCGCCCACGGCGTGCGCGTTGTCTGCATGCGCACCGGGCTCGTGATCGGCTCGGGGCTCGCGCTCGATCGCCTGAGCCGGCCGTTCAAGATGTTCGTCGGCGGCCGGATCGGCTCGGGCAAGCAGTGGATGCCGTGGGTCGGGCTACGAGATGTCGTGAACATGTACGCGACCGCGGTGCACGACGAGCGCTACACGGGACCGATCAACGCGGTCACCGATTCGGTTCGCAACCGCGATCTCGCGCGTGCGCTCGGCGAGGTGCTCGGTCGTCCGAGCGCCGTGCCGGTGCCCGGATTCATGGTGAAGCTGGTCGCCGGCGAGTTCGCACAGGTCATCCTCAACGGACGGCGCGTCGTGCCTGCGAGGCTGCGCGAGCTCGGGTTCGAGTTCGAACAGCCGGATCTCGAAGCTGCGATCCGCGACGCGCTCAGTACGACTTGATGTCGTCGGCGGTATCGGGCTTGCCGTCGAAACCGAGCGAGCGGATCGAGATGTCCTTCGCGCCGGCCGGCAGGTCTTTCCCGCACTTCATCTCGAGCTTCTTGCCCCACTCGTCGTCGTCGACGGCCTCGGGCGACACCGCGGCCGCGAGCTCCATCATCGTCACCGGGCACACCTTGCCGGGGTTCTTCTCTTTCCACATCTGATAGCCGTGCGTCGCGTAGCCCTCGACGCGAAGCTTGGTGACACCGCCCGGCTGGATCGGCGGAGCTTCGGCAGGCTTCGGCTGGTCGCCGCGCGTGTAGTGCATGAGCGCGGGAACGATCAGCGACAGTGACGTGCCGAGCATCTGCGTCGGCACCACGAGGCCGTGCTGACCCGCCGCGAGATCCTGCGCGAAGTGCGAGCGCGGATGTGCATCGGCGATCGCCTTGGCCTTGGTGGCCGCCTTGCCCGACGCGACGTCGACGATCGAGATCGAGGTGATCTGGTCGACGACCGGCTGCGGATCGGCGAACGCGGTGCGCATCGTCAACAGGAAGCGCAGCTGCTTCTCGCCGTCGGTCTTCACGCCGAAGCCGATCTCGTCGATCGTCGACAACGCGCGCATCATCGCCATCCCGGGATCGGCCGGCGTCTCGGTGCTCGGGCGGCCCGACGGGGAGAACAGCGTGCCGCGACCCCAGAATGCGAGGCCCCAGTTGCCGGTCGCGAGCTCGGTGGCGACCGGCGACATCGCGACCTTCGCCTTGGCCGGCGGCACCTTCTTGCCGATGTGCAGCACGTTGCCGTCGACCCACATCTCGAGATCGAGCTCGAGCTGGGCGAGCTTGAGCTGGCAGACGCCGTTCGCGAACGTCGCGACGCCGGCGAGCGCCGGAACCTCGCCGCACTGCTCGACGACCTTCTGGAACGGTGCGGGAGTTGTCAGCGGGAGCTGCATGTCGAGCACCGGCGAGCCCGCGGGCACGTCGAGCGTGAGCGGACCGGCGATCGACTTGACAATGTCGGCCTGGGTGACGCCGGTGACGACCTTGTCGTCGGTGGCCTCGAGGATCGTGCGGACATCGAACACGGCGAAGCCCGACGAGCCGCCGATCGCGGTGCGCGGCTTGCCCTGCGTCTGGATCTTCGAGACCAGATCTGCCGGCGGGTTGCCGAGCGTACCGCGCACGACCCAGCTGCCGCGCTCGAGGACAACGGCCGCGGCGATCGAGCTTCGCGGCATCGATGGACCCTCGAGCGGAAGCTCGGTCGCGACGATCTCGAGATCGCCACGCGCCTTGACCGTCAGCAGCCGATCCTTGAGGTTGCTCTTGCCAACAGTCGCGAGCAGCGCCTCGGTAGGCGCGCACACGTAGTGGGGACCGAACGTCTTGCACGCGTTGCCGTTCACCTTGTCGACGCCATCGGGCGTGGCTGCGGCTGTGCCCTTGAGCTTGGCGACGAACGCTGCGCGATCCGCGATCGGCAACACGTCGACGGTGCCGTCCTTGGTGAAGAACCGCGCGAAGCCCTTGGTCGGGGTCAGTCCGAGATCAGCGAGCTTGATGCCCTTGCCGCCCATGTCCTCGAGCAGGAGATCGAGCTGCTTGTCGAACGTCGAGAGCTCGATGCCTGCTTTCGCGATGAAGGCGCGCAGCGTGTCGACGGCCTTCTCGAACATCGCGACGCCATATGGCGAGGCGACGATCGCGCCACGCGCGCCTTCGGGTGCAAGCTTCCACAGCGCATCGGAGGCAGCAGAGGGGCGACCGGCGGGAGCGTCATCGCAGGCAACGAGAACGGCGCAAGCGAGCAGCAGGGCCTTGGGCGTGGCGAACATCGGGCGCTTGTATCGCGGATCTCGAGCAGAAACACGTCCATCGTTACCGTTCGTGCGGTCGAGCAGCCGCACGTGGCCGCGCTCGCCGCGCAGCCGACTTCCTCGTCGTCGAACGAAGGCACGTACCTGACTTGTATCGCAGGTGACACCGCGGTGCGCGCGCGCTATGCAGGCTCGAGTGGCGGGTCCTTATGTCGACGGCACGAAGGATGACCCGCCTCGCGAGCGTCGGCTCGGTGTCCTGCGCCGCCTGATCCCACTGGTCAAGCCGCACCGCGCGCGCCTGATCTTCGCGATCTTCTGTCTGTTCGCCGCCTCGGCCACGATGCTGGTCTATCCGTGGGCGGCTCGCTACGCGGTCGACGTCGGCATGGGCTCGGCCACCCCGGACGATCTCGACTTCCTCGTGATCGGCGTGATCATCGTGTTCGCGCTCAACGCGGTATTCGTGTGGTTGCGCCACTACACGCTGAGCTGGCTCGGCGAGCGCGTCGTCGTCGATCTACGCGCGCTGGTGTTCGATCGAATCATGACGCTGCCGCTCGGCTGGTTTCACGAGCGCCGCAGCGGCGAGCTGGTCGGGCGCCTGGCGTCGGATGTCACGATCGTGTCGGGGGTGGTGTCGAGCGATCTCTCGATGGCGCTGCGCAACGGCGCGCAGGTCACCGGCGCGCTCGTCATGCTGTTCGTGATCGACGTCAAGCTCACGATGCTCGTGCTCGCCGTCGTGCCGGCCACCGTGATCGTCACCGTGTACTTCGGTCGCAAGCTTCGCCGGATGACGCGTGCGATCCAGGATCAGCTCGCGAAGGTGTCGGGACAGGTACAGGAATCGATCGGCGCGATCGCCACCGTGCAGGCGTTCGTGCGCGAAGGTCACGAGGCGAAGCGGTATCGCGACGGCGTCGAAGGTGCGTTCGGCACGACGATCGAGATGGTGCGGCTGCGCTCGTGGTTCTACGCGCTGACGATGACCGCGGGGTACATCGGCATCGCGCTCGTCGTCTGGTTAGGCGGTCGCCGCGTGATCGATGGCGAGCTGTCGGCCGGCGACCTGACCTCGTTCTTCCTCTACACGTTTATCGTTGCCGGGGCGTTCGCGGATCTCGCCGGCTTGTGGGGCTCGCTCCAGCGCGCGGCAGGCGCGACCGATCGCTTGTTCGCGGTGATCGACACCGTGCCCGACATTCGCGATCCCGAACATCCGGTGGCGCTGCCGGCCGGCAAGGGTTCGGTGAAGTTCGAGAACGTGTCGTTCGCATATCCATCGCGTCGCGGTCAGCCGGTGCTGACCAACGTCGATCTCGACATCAAGCCCGGCGAGGTCGTCGCGCTGGTCGGTCCATCGGGAGCAGGGAAGACCACGATCTTGTCGCTGCTGTACCGCTTCCATGACGTCGATGCGGGACGCGTGCTCGTCGAGGGCGTCGACGTGCGCGACCTCGCGCTGGGCGAGCTCCGGCGAACGTTTGCGATGGTCGCGCAGGAGCCGGTGCTGTTCTCCGGCACCATCCGCGACAACATCGCGTATGGCTCGCTCGGCACCCCGACGCAGACCCAGATCGAAGCCGCGGCGAAGGATTCCTTCGCGCACGACTTCATCAGTGGGTTCCCCGATGGCTACGACACCATCGTCGGCGAGCGCGGCACCAAGCTCTCGGGTGGTCAGAAGCAGCGCGTCGCGCTGGCTCGCGCCCTCCTCGCGAATCCGCGCGTATTGATCCTCGACGAAGCCACCTCGAATCTCGATGCCGAGAGCGAAGCTGCGGTGCAAGCCGCGCTCGCGCGCCTGATGGAAGATCGCACCACGATCATCGTCGCGCATCGGCTGTCGACAGTGCGCGATGCCGATCGCATCGTCGTGATCGAGGATGCCCGGGTCGTCGAGCAAGGCGGCCACGACGAGCTGATGGCGCGCCGGGGAACGTATCACCGCCTCGTCGAGCATCAGCTGATCGCCGATCGCGTCGCCTGATCAGCGTTGTGGCCAGCGCCACGTCGCTCGACGCGAACGCGTCGGTGGGGGCGATGGCAACTGCGCGTGCTGGCGTGCTCATGCCAGCTGGCATAGGCTCGCCGGCCGTGGCGACCTACGAGCTCGACAACCGCGGCGTGTTTCACGCCATCGAGCTCGGCCCGAAGGATGCCCCACCGCTGATCTGGCTGCATGGCTTTCCAGACCATCCGCCGACGGCGCTCCCGTTTCTCGAGCACCTGACGCAGCAACGCCGCGTGATCGCGCCGTGGCTGCGCGGGTACGCACCCTCGCCGATCGACGGACCGTTCGATCTCGATACCTTGGTGGGGGACGTCCTCGCGCTGATCGCGAAGCTCGGCGGCGGACCGGTCGATCTCGTCGGGCATGACTGGGGCGCCGTGATCACCTACGCGGTCTGCATGACGGCGCCGGAGACAGTTCGCCGCGCGGTCACCCTCGCGCTGCCTCATCCGCTGACGTTCTTGCGCGCGCTGAAGACCGTCCCCCAGATGCGGCGCAGCTGGTACATGGCGCTGTTCCAGATCCCGGGCTCCGAGCGCCTGGTTCGCGCGAACAACTTCGCGATGGTGGATCACCTGTGGCGCACGTGGTCGCCGGGCCTCGTGCTCGACGATGTGCGGCGGGCAGCGCTGCATACCTGCCTCGCGGCGAGTCTTCCCGGCCCGCTGGGCTACTACCGCGCGATCGTGCGGCCGTTCTCGCAATTTCGCGAACGCGTCCAGCGGCTCGCGGTGCCGATCGCGACGCCACTCCTGCAGCTCCACGGAGCAGACGACGGCTGCATCTTGCCGCCGGCCACCGACGACTCGCGCCGGTTCACCCAGCGCGAGCTCGTCGTCGTGCCCGACTGCGGCCACTTTCTGCACCTCGAGCAGCCGGCCGCGATCGGCGAACGAATCCTTCGCTGGTTGGAGTGATGCCGGCCCGCCAACTCGAAGGGGCTGCGCTACTGGTCGCCGGACATGGCGCCCCGGGTGTCGGCGCCTTCGACGCATCGGCGGTGCACACGCTCGGTCAGATCGGCGAGGCGCTGCTCGCCACCGGCTCGCCGTGGAACGTTCGTCGGCTCACCGCGACGATCGGCGATCGCTACCCCGCGGACCGCAAGACGATCAAACGGTCGCTGTCGGCGTTGATCGACGAACCGGTTCGCGTCGGGGTGCTCGTGCTACTCGGAGAGATCATCGATCTCTCCGGCGAGCTCGCACTGGTCACCGGCGCCGAGGCCCACGACTACCCCGAGGACGCGACGCTACCGCTCGGCTGGATCCGCGAGCGGCTCGCGAATGCAAAGGCTCAGCACCTGGTCGTCGCGCTGTCGGCGTGCGGCCGCGGCTCGCCCGATCGCTGGCTCGGCGCCCTGGGCACGCAGCGCGGGCACCACGTGGTCGCCGTCGACGCGCCGGCCACCGGCAACCCGATGATCGACGCGCTGCTCGCCGGGCTCTGCGGAGACGCGCTCGACCCGCAGACCGGCACCGTGACGATGGCCAGCCTGTCGAAGCATCTGGCCGCTCACTCGCGTGCGGTTCAAGCCTCCTCGATCGACGAGACCGTCGCGCAACCGCCACCGCTCGCCGGCCTGTGGGACGTTCGCCATAGCCAGCTCGCGAATCGGCCCCGGCCGCGGCGTGCCGGCGAGCTCGAGGATCT
>JACCYD010001092.1 GCA_013696695.1 Deltaproteobacteria bacterium
GGGTAACTGCGACGGGCGCGAGGACCGTTGTATGATCGCGGCGGATGCTTGGTCGTGCCGCCGTGGCGATCCTGACGCTCGCGCTGGCGTGCTTGCCAGGAAAAGACGCACACGCGCAACGCGCGGAGGCCCAGGACGCGTTCGAGCGCGGTCGCAAGCTGATGAAGGACGGCGACTTCAAGACGGCGTGCGCGTCGTTCGAGACGTCACTCAAGCTCGAGGCCACCGTCGGCACGCTCTACAACCTCGGCCTCTGCCACGAGAAGCTCGGCAAGCTCGCGAGTGCGTGGGCCGAGCTCAAGCAGGTCGCCGAGACCGACAGCAACAAGGGCCGCGCTGCAGATGCCGCGAAGCGCGTGGCCGCGCTCGAGCCGCGGTTGACGCGGATGAAGATCGTGATCTCCGATCCGGTCCCGGGCCTCGCGGTCGAGCGCGAAGGCATCGACGTCACCGCGTTCGTCGATCAGACGGTCCCGGTCGATCCCCGCGTCTACAAGTTCAAGGTCACCGCGCCGGGCCAGCAACCGCTGCTGTTCGAGCACGCCCTCGATCGCGAAGGCGAGACGATCGACGTCCAGATACCGGCGTTCTCCACGCCGAAGGAAGAGCCGCCACCAACGCCGGCGCCGAGTGGCCGGTATCCGCCGGTCACCGCGTTGCGACCGCTCGCGATGCCGAACGGGTTGTACGAGGTCACCGCGTCGAACATCGCCTCGACCTCCGACTCGGCCTTCGAGCAGACGCCGATCGACGGACTGATCTCCGGTCGCATCGGCATCCAGAAGTTCGAGCTCGGCCTGCGCACCACGTTTCACGAGCGCTACGCCGAGGTGATGGCCGAGCGCCCGAACCGATTGCTGACGATCGCCGGCACGCTGGCCTACTCGATCACGCCGATGTTCGCCGGCAAGCTCGAATACGTCCGCATCCATCCGTTCGGCAGGCTCGGCGATTCGCTCGAAGGTTCCGATCTGCGCGTCATCCTGGGCCGCAAGGAACGGCTATCGCCGAAGATCGCGTTCGACGGCAATGCCGGGTTCGTTTTCCTGCAGCGCGCGAACGGCGGTGGCGGTACCGCCAACGAGCTGGTCGGCGAGACCGTGGCGGGGCTGCAGTTCATCGCGACGCCGCGGCTGTCGCTCGAAGCCTCGGCGCTGCTCCAGCTCAACCTCGGAGGGGAGCTGTTGTCCCACACCGTGACGCTCGGCATCGCCCCGTCCGCGCTGTACGCCGTCACCGAGGACATCGACGTATTTGCGAGGATCTTCGTCGGGCTGTTACCAGCACGAGAGGGCTCCAGCTCGAGCGACTTCAGGACCTACACGATCGGGCTCAACTGGCGACCGTGACGGCGTAGTACGCTACTCCCGTGGACGAGGGCTCAGCGCTGGCCGGCCGTTACAACGTCGGCGAGACGTTGGGTCGCGGCGGCATGGGGCTGGTCGTCAAGGCGACGCATATCCAGCTCGGCACGCCGGTCGCGATCAAGCTGCTGCGCGGCGAGGCTCTCGAGGATCCGGCGATGGTCGAGCGGTTCCTGCGCGAGGCACGGTCCGCGGCGCGGCTGCGCGGCGAGCACGTCTGTCGCGTCACCGATTTCGGCACCACCAAGGACGGCGTGCCGTTCATGGTCATGGAGTACCTCGAAGGCGAGGACCTCGCGACCATGCTCGATCACGGTGGCGCGTTCGATGCGCAGCGCACCGCGCTGTACCTACTACAGGCGTGCATCGCCGTCGCCGAAGCGCACTCGCTCGGCATCATTCACCGCGACCTCAAGCCCGGAAATCTGATGCTGACGCGCGGGCCCGACGGCCGCGAGATCATCAAGCTGCTCGATTTCGGCATCGCCAAGTCGACCGCCCACATGGATGCGAGCCTGACCGCGACGTCGAAGGCGATGGGCTCGCCCGCGTACATGTCTCCCGAGCAGCTGCGCGCGCACTCGACGATCGATCCGCGCAGCGACGTGTGGTCGCTCGGCGTCACCATGTTCGAGCTGCTCACCGAGAAGCGGCCGTTCGAGGGCGATACACCGTACGAGCTCGCGCTCACGATCTCGAACGATCCGGCGGCCGCGCTCCCCGACACCGTGCCCGCCGAGGTCGCGAAGATCGTCACGCGCTGTCTCGAGAAGGATCGCGAGCGTCGCTACAAGGATGTCGCCGAGCTCGCCGCAGCACTCGCACCGCTCACCAAGGGCGGCCGCGATCTCGCAACCTCGGTGCGGGTCGCGCTCGAGCCGAACGCACCGCTTGAACGCACGCGCGCGATTCGCGATGCCGATCCGGCCACCGAGACCACGATGCGCGGGGCGAGCGGCTCGATCAGCGCCGATGCACCACGCAAGCGATCGCGGCTCGCGATCCCGCTCGCGCTGCTCGCCGTCGGCGGCATCGCCGTCGCGGCATTCGTGTGGTG
>JACCYD010001093.1 GCA_013696695.1 Deltaproteobacteria bacterium
GATGGACGATCATGGCGGCCGATGCCGACCACGCCTGGCGATTGACGTCGGTGACGCTCGCGTTGGCGGTCACCGACATCGGCAGCGCCGGATTGATCGACAAGAAATCGAAGTGAAGCGTGTGGCCGCCGATCGCATCGGTCTTGCCGGCGTGGTTCCACGTCTTCGGGGGCTTGTAGCCCTCGGTCTCGCCACGCCCGTATGCGTGATAGCCCCACCACGGCACCCACTGACCGAACACGTAATCGTCGCGGTTCGGCGGCGTGAAGCTGGTCTGGCTCGCGGTCACGAACCAGTTGACGGCCGCGCCGGGCAGCGGACCGCCCGAGAAGTACTTCGCGGACACGGTGACATCACCGGTGCCGCCGACGACGAACGGACCTTGCGAGGCCTGCGCCGACACCTCGAACTCGGGACGGCGGAACTCCTCGACCTGGATCGAGTGCGAGTGCTCGCCCTGCCCGTCCCACGCGGTCGTCCCTTGCGCCGACAGCGCGATGTTCGCGTAGCCGAGGTGCGGCGTCTTGGGCAGCGTGAACTGTGTCGACCAGCCGCCCGCCGCCGACACCGGCGCCGAGCCCTTGCCGATCTCGGTGCCCTGCGAGTCGGTGATCTTGTACGCGACGTGGCTCACGCCACCGGTCATCGGACCGACGTCACCGTTCTTGCCGAAATCGATCGTGCGAAGCCAGCCTTTGAGCGAGACCTCCTCGCCCGGCTTGTAGATCTTGCGATCGTCGACGACGTACCAGGCGAGGTTCTTCGACGGGAACTGCTTCGTCCAGCTGCCGTAATCGTTGTACCAGCCGTGCTCGCTGACGAATGCGATGTCTGCGCCGCGCCGCGCGACCAGGTAGTTCGAGCCCTTGGTGCCGCCGTTGCCGAGAGGGATCGTCGACATGCCCTTGTCGTCGGTCTGCGACTTCTGCGCGTAGGGCCGCATCTCGAGCGCCACGCCCGCCGCCGGCTTGCCGGTCGACAGCTCGGTGGCAAACGCGATCAAGTTGTCTGCGTCCACGTAGGCATCGAGGCCGAGCTGCGTCGATTGCACCCACGAGATCAGGCGCGGTGGATCCCAGGTTTCTTTCCACGGATACGGCTCGACGATCGCGATCGCGTGACCGAGTCCCTTGGTGAGCGCGGATGACAGATCGACGTGCGTCTCGACGAGGTCGTTCTTCCCGGTGGTGGTCTTGACCAGCTGGTCGAACACCTTGTTGCCGGGGATGCGAGGTGGCTTGTCCTTGTTCCACTGGTTGTTGACGTAGAAGCCGTAGGCGTCGTAGTCGGAGACGTCCACCTTGTAGAGCCGCACCTTGAGCTGTTCGTAGTTGGTGGTGAAGAAGTCGAGTGACGGTGCCTTCGCGAGCGGGTCGACGACGACCATCCCGTTCGGGCCGAAGAACGTCGGCACCGCATCGGTGACCTTGAAGGTCAGGCTCGCGTCCTTGCCGAGGGTCTGGCCGAAATCATCGAGCACGCCGCGCGCGACGGTGACCTTGTACGTGGTGCGCGCCTTGGTGAGGCCCTGGATCACGATCGAGCTCCCCGAGCTCACGACGTGGACGTTCGGGATCTCCGGGCTGATCGAGATCTGGTTCTCGTCGAAGCGTTTGCTATCGAGCGGATTGTTGAAGGCGATCACGAACGGTGTGCCGGGCGGACAGCGCTGGTCGTAGCCGCACTCGTTCGCCGAGATCTCGAGCGGCGGGTAGGTCTGGAAGTTGAACGTCTGCGCCGCCAGCGTCTTGTTCGGGCCTTCCGCCGACGGCGTGCCTGCCGGGAACTCGACCTGGATCGACGCGTTGGTGGGGAACTTCTGCGCGGCGCGGAACGCGATCCAGCGACCGTCTTGCTCGTTCTTTTTCGCGCTCTCGATCAGCGCGGCGATCTGCTTGTCCTTGAGCGTCGCGATCGACTTGTCGTCGAGCAACTCGAGCCGGACCTTCTGGCCCGCGGCGGTGGCGCCGAGCTTGGCGAGCACCGCCTGCGGATCGATCTTCTGATCGAACAGCGCGAACATCGGCACGTCGAGGTGCTGCGGCGGCCCCGACGAGGACGGGTAGCTCGACACCAGGGTCGGCGGTGGCGTCTCGAACGTGAACTTGGTGGGCGTCTTGAGCACGCCGCCGTTCGCGGACTTGGTGCCCGCGGGAACCTCGACGGTCCACGTGGTGGCTTGCGGAAACCGGATTTCGGGATCGAACAAGATCGTGCGCGTGCCGAGCCAGCGCCAGTTGCCCTTCGGTTGCGGCGCGAGCTTGACGGGCTGAACGCCCGCCGCATCGGCTTGCGAGGTCACCGCGACCATCGGCTGGCTGAACGTGATGCTGAGCTCGGGCGCGAGCGGAACCTTGCCCTCCGGCATGTAGCGCAGGACTTTCAGATCCTGACCGGCGTCCGAGGCTTTCGGCGGCAACAGCGACGAGGCCGGTGGAGGAAACGAGCCGGTGATCGTGTTGCCGGTGCGCGGCGGTGGCGTCGAGCGCGGCCGCAGCGCGAACGCTTGCTGATCGATGGGATCTGCCGTCAGCGGCTTCGCGCGCGAGAGCAGCGCGGTGGTCGCCGCGGCGTCGAGCTTGGTCGCGGGCGCGAGCTTCGCGCGATCGAACGCCGGTGGGCCGAGCTTGCCGTCGGAGACCCGCAGATCGATGCCCGGCGGCGCATCCTCGAGCTGGACGAGTGCCTGATCCGAGAGCGGTGAACCGCTGCCCAGATTCTGCGGCGTCGAGCTCTTGCCACCACACGACGTGCTCGCCGCCAGCAAGGCGTAGAGAATCACCGCGATCGAAGATCGTCCCATCGCGCAACGTTAGCCCTGCGGTCGGTCCCGTGCCAGCTCGACGGGTTGGTCGTTACGCTTGCGTCGCGCGCGAACGCAGGAGTCGTTCGAGGCTGAGCTCGAGCTTGGACTCGACGAGCGACAACAACTCTCCGAGCTCGCCGGCCGGCACGTCGAGCCGCTTGCCGAGGCGCTGGTGCACGGCACGCGTCAGGTTTTCGCGCGCGGTCGCGAGCCAGCGCGCCGCGGTGGCCCGATGGACGGCGTAGATCGCGGCGATCCGATCGATGCCGTGTCCCTTGACGATCGAGAGCTGCAGCAAGCTGCGATCGCGCGACTCGAGCCCACCGATCGCATCCTCGAACGCCGCCTTGAACGCGGCGCGGTGCTGCGCCTTGAGCTGCGAGAGCTCGGGCGTGTCGGCCGATAACAGCGGCAGATCCTCGACCGCGTCGTGATCGAGCTTGCCCGCATCGCGCAGCACGTTGAGCCCGGCGCGGACCGCGGCGACGCGCACGAGCCCGCCGAGCTGGCCATCGCCCGCGTAGCTGACGAC
>JACCYD010001096.1 GCA_013696695.1 Deltaproteobacteria bacterium
CCACTTCGCGGCGGCCCAGGCGACCGGCGCGTCGGCCACCGATTCATTGCGCTCCACGTTCGTGGTCGCGTGCCTCAGCCCATCGTTCATCGGCATTGGCCTGTAAAGGAGCTCTATGACCACGTCACGTCGCACGCTCTTGGCATCGGCGCTGTTCGGCGCCGGATACGTTGGCCTCCGCGCTCTCGCCACCGGACTCCCGGCAGCGGCGCTCCTCAAGGGGCGCAACGCGGTCGCCCAGGTCGGCGCCTGCACTGATCCCAGCAAGGCGCAGTTCATCATCTTCAACACGTTGGGGTCCGGCGATCCGCTCAACGCGAACTGTCCGGGCACCTACGCCGATTCGCGGATCGTTCACACCTCCGATCCCCTGATGGCGGCGACGTCGTTGACGCTCGCCGGGACGCCCACCACGGCGGCCAAGCCGTGGTCGACGTTGCCGCAGTCGGTGCTCGACCGCACGTGCTTCTGGCACCTGAGGACGAACACCCCGATCCATCCCGAGGAGCCCTCGGTGCTGAAGCTCTACGGGGCGACCGCACCTTCAGAAATGCTCCCGTCGCTGCTCTCCAAGCATCAGGCTGCTTGCCTCGGCACCGTCCAGGCACAACCGCTCACGCTCGGCGCGGTCAACCCGAGTGAAGCCTTGAGCTACGAAGGTCGCGCGCTACCGAGCCTGCCTCCGCTCGCGCTCAAGACCACGCTGACCAATCCGAGGGGGCCGTTGTCGAATCTCCAGGCGCTGCGCGACGACACCCTCGGAAAGCTCGATGGCATCTACCGCAACCAGGCGACGAAGGCCCAGCGCGCGTACCTCGACTCCGTGATGACGTCGCAGACCCAGGCGCGGAACATCAACCAGGATCTTCTCGAGGCGCTGTCGTCGATCACCGACAACTCGGTCGAGGCCCAGATCAAGGCGGCGATCGTGCTGATCCGCATGAACGTGACCCCGGTCGTCGGCATTCGCATTCCGTTCGGAGGCGACAACCACAACGACACCGGTCTCGTCGAAGAGACCACCGAGACCATCTCTGGTGTCGCCGCGATCAAGTCGATGATGGAGCAACTGGCAGCGGCCGGCCTCTCCGACCGCGTGACGTTCATGTCGCTCAACGTCTTCGGTCGCACGCTCGGCGCAGGGAGCCTCGGCGGCCGCCAGCACAACGAGAACCACCAGGTCTCGCTGACGATCGGCAAGGCGTTCCGCGGTGGCGTGATCGGGGGGGTTCGGCCCGTCGGCGACGATTTCGGCTGCACGGGGATCGACCCCACGACCGGGCGGACCGGCACCGGCATCGCGGCCGGCGAGACGTTGGCTTCGTTCGGCAAGACGACGCTCGCCTCCGTCGGGGTCGCCGACGAGGTGATCGGCTACGCGATCAGCGCGGGTCAGGTGGTCTCGGGCGCGCTCGCCTGACAACTCGTCACGGCGCCAGCATCGAAGACAATCGAGATCGCGAACGCCCGCGCGAGCACGTGTTCCGCGTCGACGAGCTCTGTGTCACGCGGCCCGCGAAGCCGTGCGCCGTATCTGTTGACGTGCGTCGATGCTACCGTCCGTCATGATCGCGAACGCGTTCGACCGCGTGCTCGGCTGGCTCAAATGGCCGGTCGGGATCGTCGCGTTGATCTGCCTCCCGGGGCTGGCCTACGCACTGTACTTCGTGGTCCGCGGGATCGTCGCGGCCCCCGGCAACTGCGTTCCGTTTCTCGCCGGTGCCGCGATCTATGCAGTCGTGTTCATCGCTGCATTAGGGCGTCGCGTCGGGTTCTGGACGATCGTCGAGCACGAGCTCACGCACGCCCTGTTCGCATGGGCGACGTTCCATCGCGTCGTCGGGTTCTCCGCGATGCGTGACGGCGGCCACATCCGGTACATCGGCCGCGGTAACTGGCTGATCGCGATCGCACCGTACTTCTTCCCGACGTTCACGCTGATCGTGATCGCGGTCCTCACGTTCTTGCCGCCGCAGCACCTCGAGGTCGGCGCGGCGATCCTCGGCGTCGCAGTCGCGCACCACGTGTTTTCGACGTGGTCGGAGACCCACCGCCATCAGAGCGATCTGCGCGAGGTTGGTTGGCTGTGGAGCTGGATGTTCCTGCCGTCGATCAACGCATTCGTGCTCGGCATCATCCTGGCCTATGCGGCCGGGACCCGCTCGCTCACGGCGCACCTGTCCCACGTGAAGGGACCGTCGCTCGCGTTCTTCCACCTGCTCGCGTCTCTCCTCCCGGGATAGTCACTTCGACTCGATGTCTGGAGAACTAGCTATTTCGGGTACTCGTTCTTCGTGTCCCACTTGCCGTTGAACATCGGCCCGGGTGGACCCGACGTGGTGTCCGTGGCGCCGACTTCGCCCCAGCGTCCGCCATAGCGGGCCCACGTCTGATCGCCGAGGACCTTGCCGACCTGCCCGAGGTTCGCGAAGTTCTTCCACGAGTGCCACGTGGGTCCGCCCTCGTAGGCGTGATCGTCGACGACGGGGCCGGGATGATCGCCGGCCTTCTCGTAGGTCGCGTGACTCCCATCGGCGATATAGCCGACGACGTGGGTGTCCTCGACGAACTGCAGCTGCGTGGGGTCGTCGATGCGATGACCGTCGCCGTGCGTGGCGAAGAACACCGAGACGAGCTCGAGGTCGTCAGAGACCGAGATCGTCAGGTGCTCCCAGTCCGCTTCGTGATTTGCCGAGGCGATGTTGTCGTTGTACGGGAAGAAGTACCAAACTTGCAGATCGTAGGCCGCCGGACCGTTCGTCGGGCTGACGTAACCGCTCTTGCGAACCTGGATGTACGTGCGCCATTCAGACGACCGCGACGGCGGAATGCCGGCATGAACCGCGGCATCGTCGGCTGGCTGGAGGAAGAACTCGAGGTGCTTCTTGTTCGAGAACCGCTCGTCAGCGGCGCCGTCGTTGCGGCGGCAAAGGCCACTGCCCGATTCCTTGGTGAAGTTCTTCTGCGTGTGGATGTTGTCAGCGGTGACCTTGCCAGTGTCGAGGATGTCGTCGTCGGGGCAGCCCGCCTGATCGAACCGCATGGCGACGCGTGAGAGGTACCACTCGACGTTCGCCGGCCGGGTCCAGTCCTCGCTATCCGGAGCGAGCCGAAGCTCGGGACCGAACCGCTCCATGATCTGGGCCTCGAGCTGATCGGGAACTCCGTCCTCGTCGTCATCGGTGGGATCGGTGACATCGGGTGGCGAGGAGGGCGTCGTCGCGCACCCGATCAGGAACACAGCTGCGATCCCGGTCCGCATGGCTGGAGATACAGCAAGGCGCCTGCCAGCAGCGGATCGCCGGATTACACGGATATGCCGCACTCCGCCGTGGGTAGGGCCGGTTCCGGCTGTGGTCCGTCGTGGGCAGTCAGCGAAAGCGCAACGCAGCCGGCGGATCGGGCACGATGGAGCGTGGCCACGGCATCGTCGGACGGCACGAACTAGCGCTCTGTGCGGAGCGAGCGATGCGCGTAGTCGTCCACGTACTCGCTCGCTGGTCGGGAGCTATCTTCGTCCTCGTGAGGGAGGTCAACAACGTGTTACTCGAGACCAAGCTCGCGCAGCTGCCCGCGGGACTCGCGAGTAGACAGCTTCGCGATCGGGTGAACCACGCCGACGACCGGATGTTGTTTCGCATCAATCCGTACGCCTTCGCCGAAGAAGCGGGTGTTCCGGCGGATCGCGCGATCGAGCTCCTCCTTCGTGCATCGGCGCTCGGGTTGGTTCGGGTCGAGTGGTCTCTGGTGTGCCGCGGGTGTGGCGAGTGCGCGGCCTCGCATTTCAAGCTGTCCGAGCTGGCCAGCACGTTCCATTGCGCCGCCTGTGCGACCGACCGCATGACCAACCTGCACAAGCAGGTCGAGGTCGGGTTCACCGTCCACCCCGAGATCCGCGCGCTCCGCTACGCCCATCCCGAATCACTGGAGCTCGAGGACTTCTTCTTCGGCTACAAGTTCTCGTCGAATATCCTCGTTCGCGGCGAGGGAGTCCGGCTCGTGGACTACCTCCGCACGCACACCCAGATCTTGACCCGCCTCGCACCGGGGGGCCGGGCGACGGCCGACGTCGTGCTCGAGGAAGGCTGGGTCGTCGGAAGCCCGCGGGCGAAGCTCACGGTGATCGGCGCGCGCGTCTCCGACACCCGTGAGGTCGAGCTGGTGTTCGACGGCCGGGCGTTCGAACCACGACCGACGATCGCGCCCGGGCCCGTGCGAATTTCGGTGCGGAACGACAGCGCGAATCCGCTGCCGGTGCTGCTCTACTTCACGCCGATCGTCACGTACTTCGACTATGTCCCGTTGCTCTCGGGCCAGCGGTTGCTCAACACGGACGATTTCCGGCGTTATCTGGGCACCGAGGTCGTGAGACCCGGCACCGGGATCCCGACCCGTGACAACACGCTGCTGTTCAGCGACCTGAGCGGGTCGACGGCGATCTACGACCGGATCGGCGATGCGGCCGCGTTCGAGCTCGTGTCGGCTCACTTCGAGTCGCTTGCCCGGATGGTGACGCGTCACTCGGGCGTCGTCGTCAAGACGATCGGGGATGCGTTGATGGCTTCGTTCTCGCACCCCGCCGATGCGGTCCGCGCGGCTCTCGAGATGGGCGATGCGCTTGTCGGGTTGACGGAGCCGCTGAGCCTGAAGATCGGAATCCACCGCGGGGATTGCCTCGTCGTCAACATCCGCGACAGCGTCGATTACTTCGGCCAGATGGTGAACGTCGCCGCGCGCGTGCAGTCGTGTGCGCGCGCCGGAGACGTCTGCCTCACGGCGGCCGTTCACGACGACCCGGAAGTGCTCGAGCTATTGAAGCCGTTCGGCGATATTCCGGCCGAGCGCCACTTACTGCGCGGCATCGGCGACGAGCAGGTCGTCTACCGGTTGAGGCCGGCGTGACTCGCCCGGGGGACCGATGCTGAACGAATCGCCGTGCCAGTGATCCCCTCTTCACGCTGGATCGGGACGGCCGCCAGCTTCGCGCTGACCTCCAACCCGCCGGGACCACCATAGCCATGGGCCTCGATCGCGAGCGGGCCCTTGACCAGGGTGTACGGAAACTTCACCGTTCCCGCCCCGTGTCGTCGGTGACGACCTCGACGGGCTTACCGTTGAGTCGCTTGACGTCGAGCGTGAGGCGCGAGCGCGGATACCAGCCGGCGACGCACGATCGCGTCGATGACCTCCTGGAGTCATCACTGCTCGACGAGTGGCATTCGATTCTCGTCGAGGTCGAACATCCCGAGGATCGAAACTGCGTCGCCCGACATCCCGAGCACCGCGCCGCACAGGGTCCCGGTGCTGCGCTTGACGAGATCGCCCGTCGTTCCCGCGGCGACGAACGCGACGTCATCGTGCTCCGCCGTACGGAGGCGGCCGACGTAGAGCTTGCGATCCCCCAGATCACGCCGCGCGATCCGCACGATCTCGCCGGTCGCGCACAGCCGCTTGCCGCGCTCGAGCTGGGGATCCTTCTCGACGCGTGCGAGCGTGGTTTCGGCCGGCAACTGGACCTCGGCCCAGCGCAGCTTCTTGGCCGCGTAGTTCGCGAGGAGCTTCGCGCCATCGCCGAGCTCGTCGGTCGTGTCGGTGAAGGCGGGACGCGCGAGATCGATCGCCTGCGCGAAGGTCTTCGCGTTCGCGACTCGGGTCGCCGGTGTTTCGGCTGGAGGAGGTGCCGCCGGTGAAGCCACCGCAACGGGTGAAGTGAGCTTGGGTTTCGGGGTTTCGGGGTCTCGCAGCACCACGAAGAAGATGATTCCCGTCGCGAGGCAGAGCCCGATAACCACGAATCCCCACACGAGCCCTTTCCGATGCGCAGGTGAAGCGTGACGTGGAGGTGAAGCCTGACGAGGTGCGGGTACAGCTCGAGGTGCAGGTGAAGTGCCGTGTTGCTGGTGCCACGCGTCTTCTCGCGCCGCCGCGGCCCGCGCCCACTCCGAGCGCTTGGCGTCGCCTTCAGGATCACTGGGCTGCGTGATCAGTGATTGGCCGCATCTGCCGCACGCAGTCGCGCCGATTCGCACCGCAGCGCCGCAGTACTTGCAGGGCGAGGTCTCGATCGAGCGTTCCACCGGAGATGCGGTCCCTGCGCACGCGTTGCAGAGCGACTTGTCTCTCGAGATCGTCCGTCCGCAGGAAGCGCATGCGTTGTCTGGCGGCGGCGTCCTTGCTGGCATCAGGTAGCTACACTTGCTGCAACGGGCCCCGCTCGGTACGACCGCGTTGCAGTATGGGCACGGGGTGCCGTCGATCACCGGTGCCGCAGAGTGGTCGCGATCTGGCGATGCGGTCCGCGCACACGCATTACACAGGGTGTTGCCGCGTGCGATGGTTCGGCCACACGACCTGCACGCGTTGTCTGCCTGCGCGTGCGCTGGAGTCCTCGGTGGCACCGGGCGCCCGCACGTCCCGCATGCACTGTCGCCGATCTGGACGACGTACCGGCAGTACGCGCACGGGGTACCGCCGGTCGTCGGCGAGGCACGGTCGCGATCTATCGATGCGGTCCCCGCGCACGCATTACACAGAGAGTTGCCGCGCGCGATGGTTCGGCCACACGTGCTGCACGCGTTGTCTGCCTGCGCGTGCGCTGGAGCCGGTGTCCTCGGTGGCAACGGGCGGCCACACGTGCCGCAACCGGTCGCCCCGATGGCCGCGCCGCAGTACTCGCATGGTGCAGTCGTGTGGTCTGTCTGCGGTGACACGCGAACACGCTATCAGATTGTCATCGCGACACGTTCGATCACCGCTCGAGCGAAAGCTGCTCGAGACGGTCGATCCCTCGAGGGATGTACGCAGCTGATCGTGATCGAGGACGCGCGCTGAATCGCGCATGAGCTCCTCACTAGAAGACGCGCAGCCTCGGACGATCAGCGAACCAGGAGTGGATCACGTCCATGCCGAGCGGGACCTCGACGGACCGGATCCCCATCTGCATCCCGGTCGCCCCGTCGATCTCCATCTCTTCCTGGAAGGTCCCGCTCGGGAATGAGTTGTAGGCGATGCCGAGCGACGTCAGCGTCGGAATTGCCTCTGGCGCGGCGAACGCGATCACGCCGTCGCGCGTCAGCCGATTGGACGACAGGTCGAGCTTCGCGAACCGAGGAAACCGCGTCGACTTCGCGAGCGCGACCGCGCCGGCGTCCTCGATCGAGCACTGCTGCAGCTCGAGCGTGACGAGATCGGCAAATGGCATCGCGCCGCCGCCGGCGAGCGCGATCACGGACTTGGTCTCGACGACGGTGTGTGCGATCGAGACCTCGCGCAACGCGCGCGGATGCGGCGACTTGCCGACCGCGCCATCGTCGATCAATTGATCCCTCTTGATACGCAGTGTCTGGACCGTGGCGAGGTTCCGCGAGCCGAGCAACAACGGCGCGCCCTCGATGAGCTGCGCCGATTCGAGCGCCAGATGATGGAGCACGGGCATCGCGCAACTCGCGAGGGCGCGACCGCCGGCTTCGCGGAGCTGGCTGTTCGAGATGACGAGCTCCTTCAGGCGCGGCAGCGGCTTGCCCGCGAGCGCGCGCTCGAGCGCGGTGCCCGTGATCTGTTTGAACGACAGCGCCTCCAGCCGGGCGAGCACGCCCGAGGAGCCGACGACGTCCGCGGTGTCCTCGGAGAGCGCGTGGTCGTCGAACGACAGCTTCCGCAACGCACCCAGATTGTGCGACGCGCACAGCGCGGCGAGCTCGGCCCGCGGCAGCGGATCTACGATGAACCCACGCCCTAGCTCGTGGCGGCTGGGAGTATCGCGCGGCAACGTGATCTCCTCGATGAACGCGAGCCCGGGCAATGCGGCCAGCGCGGCCAGACCGCGCGCGTCCTGCGCGAGCTTGATCGAGACGATCGGAAGCCGCGTCAGCACCTCGTGGTTGGCGATGAACGTCTCCACGCTGCCGATCAGCTCGTACGGCAAGCCGCATCGCCACCACACCGCGGAGAAGCCGCCGCAGCCGAGCTCTTCGACCCACGCTGACTTGTGTCTCTCGAGCTCGCGCATGCGGGCGTGCCACTCGGGCGGGCGCTTGCCGTGCTCGACGTGCAACTGGACCTGCAACGCGGTGTACTCGCCGCGCTCGTCGCCGCGTGCGAGCAGCGCATCCGCGTAGACCAGCCGCAACTGGTAGTCGTGCGGGCTTCGACGGATCTGCGCGAGCAGTTGCTCCTCGTCCGCGAACATCGACCGCGATGATCTCCGATCGCACACATCGCCGGGGGGAATCTCCCCCTCGGTTGGTTCCCGTGCTGACAATTCGCGAGGCCAGGTCCGCAACATGATTGGGGGTGAGGAAGGCCGCGATCCTGCACTCTCGTCAACTACATGGACGTTCGCGTGCTGTTGCTCGGGCTTGCGTCAACCTCAGCGTGTGCCACGCAGGTCGGAGATCCCGACGATCCCGACGATGAGGTGCTCGTCGGAACATGCGACGAGACGACCCTGCGGTCCACCCTCGATGCGCTTCCGCACGTCGGCGCGGTCGCCGAGGTCGCCTGTGGCGAGGGCGTGGTCGGCTCGGCGCGCTGCTTCACCCTCGACTTCGAGCAGCCGATCCAGCACGCGCAGTCCGACGGCGACAAGCTCGTCCAGAAACTCTTCCTGACGCACCGTAGCTGCGATGCACCGACGCTCGTGATCGACAGCGGCTACGAGCAGGACTACTTCTACGACGACGAGCTCTCGATCCTGTTCCAGCCGAACACGCTCGGGATCGAGCACCGGTTTCAGGGGGCATCGACGCCGACGCTCGATCGCTGGGACTGGTCCGCGCTGACGATCGACAACGGTGCCGCCGACCTTCACGAGATCGTGCGCGCGTTCCGGACCCACTACGACGGGCGCTTCGTGTCGTCGGGTGCCAGCAAGGGCGGCATCACCGCCACCTATCACGCGCATCTGTATCCCGACGATCTCGATGGCTCGATCCCGTACGTCGCCCCGGCGTCACGCGCGCGCATCGACACCACGTACCAGACACGCATGCAGCAACTGCTGCCCGCGCCGTGTGCGACCGCCGTCCGCGACGTCCAGAAGGCAGCGCTCACCACGCGCCGCAGCTTCGTGACCGCCCGGATCGTCGAGCTCGGTGGCTCGGAGCTCGATCTCGAGCTCGCCGTCAGTCGGTTCGACTGGGGCTTCTGGCAGTACTACGGCACGCCGTACTGCAGCTACGTTCCACCGACCAGCGCCACCGACGACGAATTCTGGCAGTTCTTCTACGGGTTCGCCGGCTTCGGCGATCCCGCACCTGCCGGCGAGCTCGGCGAGTACTCCAACGGCGCGCTGTTCTACGAGTGGCTCACCGAGCACGGCTTCGCGCATCAGATCCAAGCCGAGGTCGACGCACTCCTGACGCAGCCGAGCGCGCGCGAGTCGATGGAGGCCAGCTTCCGGGCAGGGTTTCCGTCGGTCAGCCTCCCGGCGTACGACGGCTCATTCACCCAGCTCACCCGTACCTGGGTGCGCGACGATGCCGAGAACCTTCTTCTCATCTACGGCAACTTCGATCCGTGGACCGGCGGCGCGATGGATGCGCCAACCCGCCCGTCGTCCGGGCGCTACTTCGTACCGACCGGCACGCACGCCGCGCAGATCGGGATGCTCTCCGGCGCCGAGTACCAGGCGGCGGTGGAGACCGCCTCGCGACTGTTCGGTCGCGATCCCGTTGTCAGGCCGGAGAAACGCTCAGCCGGCGCCGAACGCGCCTTCGCGGATCGTCTCAACCGACGCGATTTCGCGATCGGCCGAAGCCTCCGCCGCTGAGCTTCACCGTTTCACGGCCGACGGACGAGAACGTTGCCCTTCACGTCGTGATCTCCGACGTTGGTGTGACCACGTCCTCGAGGACGACCCAATCAGGTCCACCGTGTTCGCTGATCTCGTCGAGCAGGGTTCGGTACCGCTCGCTCGTTCTCACGGCGTCGGGTGCGCGCATCGAGGAGCTGCGTACGAAGCAAGAGGCGGCCGAGGCGAAGATCACACGGTAGGTTCGCAGCGCACCAGCGGCCAACCTGGTAGCGAACCGTACGGGGCTGGGCCATGATGAGAGCCACACGGAGGGCACATGCGAACGCTGATCTACGCACTCATGGGACTGACGTTATGGAGCGGGTTCGCCGATGCAGATCGGGACCGGCGCGATGACCGCAAGGATCGCCGCGATGATCGCCGCGACGACCGCCGAGACCGGCGCGAGGATCGCCGCGACAACCGGGCAGATCGCCGCGACCGTCGTGTCGATCGCAACTTGCGTCGTCAGCGGTACCGCGGAGCCGTGCGCGCGAACCGTCGCGCGATCACGCGGGCGAAGCTCTATCACTCGAATGGCACCTATCGGTTCCACAATGGACGCACGGTGGTCTATCGCCGTCCGGTGATCGCGCGACGCTACTATGATGTCCGCGTCCGTCCGCAGGTCATCGTCGAGAACTACCCCGCTCAGTACGGCTACGTCTGGGTCAGCGGTAGCTGGTCGTGGAACGGCAGCGAGTGGGCCTGGAACGACGGCCACTACGCGCCGGATCCGGCGATCACCGTGTACTACGACGACGGCAGCTACGACGTCCACGACGACTACGTCGACGATTAGCCGGCTTCGTCATCGGACTTGAAACCGGGCTTGACCGCGGCCCGTACCCGGCATTTGATGCCCGCGTGCGGACGTTCTTGGTGTTGGCGGTAGTCGTTGGATGTCACGACGAATCGTCCGCTATCGATGCAAGGGTCTCCCAGGACGCCACCATTGACGTCGCGGCGACGCCCATCGACGCCGTGCCCGATGCCTCGGTTCGAGCGGCGGCGCTCGTCGACTGCGCGACGGTGACCGCAATTGGAGGGTTCACCGCGGAGGTCACCGATACGACTGGATACGTCCCCACCGCGACGGCGACGTTCCAGATCGGTCAGGTCGCACGCTTCGCGTATGCCGACGGCGGGACGACCCACACGATCGTATCGGGGCTTTCGGGCGCACCCGACGGCGTGTTTGCCTCGCCGCCGTTCTCCGATCACGGCACGTTCACGTGCATTCGATTCGATACCCCGGGTGTTTACCCGCTCCACTGCGACCGTCATCCGAACGGCATGGAGCAGGGCACG
>JACCYD010001106.1 GCA_013696695.1 Deltaproteobacteria bacterium
GAGGATGGAATTCCGCACATC
Organism: Deltaproteobacteria bacterium; assembly: GCA_013696695.1. Classification (GTDB taxonomy): domain Bacteria; phylum Myxococcota_A; class Polyangia; order Haliangiales; family Haliangiaceae; genus JABFXX01. The sequence goes on from JACCYD010001106.1 coordinate 22, forward strand.
GAGATGCTGCGCGCGGGCTGAGAGCATGGTTGGATGCGGCCATGCGCATGATCCTCGTCGGTCCGCCGGGAGCTGGTAAAGGCACGCAGGCAGCAAGCCTCGTCGACTCCTATCGCATCACTCACATCTCGAGCGGCGACATGCTGCGCGCCGCGGTCAAGGAAGGCACCAAGCTCGGCAACGAAGCCGACGGCTACATGAAGGGCGGCAAGCTGGTACCGGACGAGGTCGTGATCGGCATGATCCTCGAGCGCATCAAGAAGCCAGATTGCGAGCAGGGCTTCATGCTCGACGGCTTCCCGCGCACGCGCCCGCAGGCCGAAGCGCTCGACAAGGCGATGACCGAGGTCGGCGTCAAGCTCGACGCGGTCGTGCTGATCGAAGTACCCGATGCGATGCTCGAGGAGCGCGCGGTCGGTCGCCGTAGCGATCCCGAGACCGGCAAGATCTATCACCTCAAGTACAACCCGCCCCCGAAGGACATCGAGGGTCGCCTCGTTCACCGCAAGGACGATACGGCGGAGGCGGTCAAGACGCGGGTCACGAAGTACCACTCGGAGACCGCGCCGATCGTCCCGTTCTACGAGGAGAAGGGCATCCTCAAGCGCGTCGACGGGAACGCCAAGCCGGACGAGGTCACGCAACGCATCGCGGCAGTGCTAAACAGCTAGCCTCATGGCCGGGTTCGACCACAAGACGATCGACGCCACGTGGCAAGCGTTCTGGGACAAGCATCAGACGTTCGCCACGCCCACGGATCGCACGAAGCCGAAGTACTACGTGCTCGACATGTTCCCGTATCCGTCGGGCGATGGCCTTCACGTCGGTCACCCGAAGGGCTACACGGCCACCGACGTCGTCGCACGCGCGAAGCGGATGATGGGCTTCAACGTGCTGCGCGTGATGGGCTGGGACAGCTTTGGCCTCCCTGCCGAGCGTCGCGCCGAGCGCACCGGCGAGCACCCGAGCGTGATCACCGCGCGCAACATCGGCACGTTCAAGGGTCAGCTGAAGAAGCTCGGCCTGTCGTACGACTGGACGCGCGAGCTCGCGACCAGCGATCCCAACTACTACAAGTGGACACAGTGGATCTTCGAAGTGTTGTACGAGCGCGACCTCGCGTATCGCGCGGAGGTCCCGGTCAACTTCTGCCCGGCCTTGGGCACCGTGCTCGCGAACGAGGAGGTCCACGACGGCAAGTATGTCGAGACCGGCGATCCCGTCGAGAAGCGGCTGATGCGTCAGTGGATGCTGAAGATCACGCAGTACGCGGATCGGCTCGCCGAGGATCTCGAAGGCCTCGAGTGGCCGGCCGGCACGTACAAGGCGCAGCGAGATTGGATCGGAAAATCAGTCGGCGCGAACGTCGTGTTCAAGCTGGTCGGCTCCGACGACGGGATCACCGTGTTCACCACGCGCCCGGACACGCTGTTCGGTGGCACGTGGGTCGTGCTCGCGCCCGAGCACGCGCTGGTCGACAAGATCACCACGCCGGAACATCGCGGTGCTGTTGCCGCGTATCGCGAGCAAGTCGGTAAGCGCAGCGAGCGCGATCGCACCACCGAGGCGGCGGATGCACCGAAGACGGGCGTCGCCACCGGTGCATTCGCGGTGAACCCGGTCAACGGCAAGCAGATTCCGATCTGGATCGCGGACTACGTGCTCGCGTCGTACGGCACCGGCGCGGTGTTCGCGTGCCCGGCGGGCGACGAGCGCGATCACGCGTTCGCCACCAAGTTCGGGCTGCCGATCATCGAGGTCGTCAAGCCCGGCAAGGGCGCACCGTCGGTGCAAGAGGCCGCGTGGACCGGCGACGGTCCGCACGTCAACTCGGAGTTCCTCGACGGGCTGAACATCGAGCAGGCGAAGACCAAGGTGATCGCCTGGCTCGCGGAGCGGGGCTTAGGCGAGGAATCGATCAGGTATAAATTGCGCGACTGGCTGTTCTCGCGCCAGCGCTACTGGGGCGAGCCGTTCCCGACCTACGAGGCCGCCGACGGTACGATCCAGCTGGTTCCGAAAGCGGAGCTGCCGGTCGCGCTGCCGCAGATCGACGAGTACAAGCCGACCCGCGATGGTCAGCCGCCGCTCGCACGCGCGACGGACTGGCTGCCCTACAAGGGCGGCACGCGCGAGACCAACACGATGCCGCAGTGGGCGGGGTCGTGCTGGTACTACCTGCGCTTCCTGTCGCCGAATCGGGACGACGTCGCGTGGGATCTCGAAGAAGAGAAGTACTGGATGCCGGTCGATCTCTACGTCGGCGGCAACGAGCACGCGGTGCTCCACCTGCTGTACGCGCGGTTCTGGCACAAGGTGCTGTTCGATGCCGGCCTGGTATCGACGAAGGAGCCGTTCCAGCGGCTGTTTCACCAGGGCATGATCCACAAGACGTCGTTCAAGGATCCCGCGAGCGGCAAGTACTACGGCGACGGTGACGTCGAGCAGCGCGACGGCAAGTGGTTCGCGAAAGGCTCGTCGACCGTCGTCGAGACCAAGCTCGATAAGATGTCGAAGTCGAAATACAACGTCGTCAACCCCGACGACATGTGCAACGAGTTCGGCGCCGACGCGATGCGCATGTACGAGCTGTTCATGGGCCCGCTCGAGGATGGGGTCGAGTGGGAGACCAAGGGCGTCGTCGGAACGCGCAAGTTCCTCGATCGCACCTGGCGGTTGCTGATCGGTGATGTCGAGAGCAACTCGCCCGGCAAGATCAGCGTTGACGCACCCACCACCGACAAGGATCTCGAGCGTGCGCTGCACGCCGCGATCAAGAAGGTCACGGGCTCGATCACCGAC
>JACCYD010001175.1 GCA_013696695.1 Deltaproteobacteria bacterium
GCGATGCTCGCCGCGGTGGCCGGCGCGAGCGTCGACTGCGACGCGCGGCGAACGATCCGCGCCGTGACCTCGAGCGGCGATCCCGCGCTGCCGCGAACCACCAGCTCGACGGGCACCCTGCCGAGCACCCCGGCGCCTGCCTTCGCGGCGTGATCGCCCGCGCGCGTGATCATCGGATCGGAATTGACCCACACGAAGTCGCCGGCCTGCACGCGGTGGAGATCCGGCCCCGGCGTGCCGAAGCCGAGCCGGAACCGGCCGGGCCCGAGCGCATCGACCGAGAAGATCGGCCCGCCTTCCTCGGAATCCGCAGGCCGACCGCGATCGAACACCACGCCCATGCCCGCGCGCGGCACGAAGTCCTCGGCAGTCCGCGACTCGGACGCGCCCGTCGACGACGCGGTCGACGACGATGCAGCACCTCGCGAAGCGTCCGTCAGTACATTTGTACTGACGGTCCCCCAAGACCCCATCGACGAGGTCCCCGACGACGTAGCCCGCGACGGTGACGAGGTCCCCGACGATCCTTGGATCGCACGGCCGCCGGTGACGGGGCGCTGCGCCGCATCGCGCGCGACGACGACCGCCCCCGGCTCGACGCGCACGACGCGGCCGAGTGCGAGGCCGCGGTGGCGCGGGAACCGGCCCTCGACCAGCGTCTGGTGATCGGCGCCGGTCAGGAAGCCACGCGAGTTGCCGCGGCTGTAGGCGATCTCGAGCGTGGTGTCGTCGCTCGGGATCGCGACCGGCGAGTGCCACGCCGAGTGCTCGCCGACGGCGGCCTCCGAGGCCGAGCGGTAGCGCGCCACGGTGGTCGCGACGTACGCCGGGCCCTTGAGCCGGCCTTCGATCTTGAGCGACGCGACCCCGATCTCGGCGAGCGCGGGGACGGCATCGGCGCCAGCGAGATCTTTCGGCGACAGCAGATACGCGACGTCGCCGAGGTCGCGCGTCACATCGTCGACGACCAGGTCGTAGGGCAGCCGGCACGCCTGCGCGCACTGGCCGCGATTCGCCGAGCGACCGCCCCACGCCTCCGAGGACAGACATTGCCCCGACCACGCGATGCACAGCGCGCCGTGCACGAACACCTCGAGTGGCAGCGACGTGCCGGCGGCGTACGCGCGGATCTCCTCGACCGACAGCTCGCGCGGCACGACGACGCGCGACAGCCCGAGGGGACGCAGCAGCTCGGCGGCGAGCGGCGACGATGCGGTCATCTGCGTCGAGGCGTGGACCTCCAGTGCGGGGCAGATCGCGCGAGCGAGCAGGGCGACCGCTGGATCCTGGACGATGATCGCATCGACGCCTGCCGCCGCGATGCGACGGATCAGCTGCTCGACGATCGGCAACTCGGGCTCGAACACGAGCGTGTTGAGCGTGACGTACGCGCGGGTGTTGGCGCGATGAACCGCGGCGATCACCTCGGCGAGCTCGTCGGACGCGAAGTTGGTCGCGCGCGCGCGCGTTGAAGCCGTCGTCGAGCCCGAAGTAGACGGCATCCGCGCCGGCCGCGAGCGCCGCCGCGAGCGCGGCACGATCGCCGGCGGGGGCGAGGACTTCGGGGCGGCGCATGGCGGTCGATGAATACGCTACGGCGCTGGTGCCGACCAGGGTTGGTTCGCCGGCTGATCAGCTGGCACGGCGCGTCGCGAGGTTGCGTCGCTTCGCTGGCGCGGTTCGCTAGGGGAACCTTCGCGGGCAGCATTCCATAACACGCGCGATTGGAGATCTACAGGCAATCCTCGCGCATTTGCGTGGTTTGGGGGGTTGGCAGCCGATCGAGCGTTCTTTATAACGCGCCCGAGTCGCATCCCTGGCGACCCCGAAGGACCCAACTATGACTCCCCTAATTCACTGGCTCTCCGAAGGTGCCGGAGCCGCGGCAACCGGCGGACTGAGCCGCCCACGCAGCGAAGCCGATCTGGTGCTGCCCGACCTCAGGGCGGTGCAGTTCCTCGGCATGTCCGGCTGGACGATCCTGGCGATCGGTCTGGCCGTGTCCGCGATCGGCATGCTGTTCGGTCTGGTCAAGTACCAGAAGCTGAAAAACCTGCCGGTCCACAAGGCCATGTACGAGATCAGCGAGCTGATCTACGGCACCTGCGTCACGTACCTCAAGACGCAGGCGAAGTTCATCTTCCAGCTGTGGATCCTGATCGCGACGATCATCGTCATCTACTTCGCGGTCCTCGAGCAGGTGGCGCCCCTGAAGGTGCTGGCGATCGCCGCCTTCTCGGTGGTCGGCATCCTCGGTAGCTCGCTGGTCGCGTTCTTCGGAATTCGCGTCAATAACTTCGCGAACTCGCGCGCCGCGTTCGCGTCGTTGCGCGGCAAGCCGTACGGCGTCTACTCGATTCCGATCGAGGCCGGCATGTCGATCGGCACCGTGCTGATCTCGGTCGAGCTGTTCCTGATGCTCGTCATCATGCTGTTCCTCCCCGCCGATTACGCAGGGCCGTGCTTCATCGGCTTCGCGGTCGGTGAGTCACTCGGCGCCGCGGCACTCCGTATCGCGGGCGGCATCTTCACGAAGATCGCCGACATCGGGTCGGACCTCATGAAGATCGTCTTCAACATCAAGGAAGACGATGCTCGTAACCCAGGCGTGATCGCCGACTGCACCGGCGACAACGCAGGTGACTCGGTCGGTCCCACCGCCGACGGCTTCGAGACCTACGGCGTCACCGGCGTCGCGCTCATCACGTTCATCCTCGTCGCCATCCCCGGCACCGCGCTGCCGATCTTCGCGGATGGCGCTGGGCCCGGCTCGGTGCCGCAGGATCAGGGCGAGTGGCTGCAGTCGATTCTCCTCGTCTGGCTGTTCGCGATGCGCATCATCATGATCCTCGCGTCGGTCGGCAGCTACCTGATCAACGCGCAGATACAGAAGGCCCGCTACCAGCACGCCGACAAGATGGACTTCGAGCACCCGCTGACCTGGCTGGTGTGGCTGACGTCGATCGTCTCCGTGATCCTCACCTTCGTCGTCTCGTACGCGCTGATCGGTCAGGGGACCTCGGCGTTGCCAGGCGGATTGTGGTGGAAGCTCTCCGCGATCATCTCGTGCGGCACGCTCGCCGGCGCGATCATTCCCGAGCTCGTAAAGATCTTCACCTCGGTGAACTCCGGCCACGTCCGCGAGGTCGTGACGGCGTCGAAGGAAGGCGGTCCGTCGCTCAACATCCTCTCCGGTCTGACGGCGGGTAACTTCTCCGCGTACTGGATGGGTCTCACGATCGCCGGCCTGATGGCGGTGGCGTACGGCCTCTCGCAGTGGGGCACCGCGACCTCGAGCGCCAACGCCGACGTCGTCTACTTGTTGCTCAAGACCAACGGTGGCGAGATGTCGATTGCCGCCGCGGAAGCTGCCGCGACGGTGTTCGCGTTCGGCCTCGTGGCGTTCGGCTTCCTCGGCATGGGTCCGGTGACGATCGCCGTCGATTCGTACGGTCCGGTCACGGATAACGCACAGTCGGTGTACGAGCTCTCGACCATCGAGGGCAAGCCCGGCATCGAAGCAGAGATCAAGAAGGACTTCGGGTTCACGCCCAACTTCGAGAAGGCAAAGATGTTCCTCGAAGAGAACGACGGCGCCGGCAACACGTTCAAGGCGACTGCCAAGCCCGTGCTGATCGGTACCGCTGTCGTCGGTGCCGCGACGATGATCTTCGCGTTGATCATGCTCGTGACCGACGGCCTCAAGGAAGAGCAAGTCGCGAAGCTCGCGATGATCCACCCGCCGTTCCTGCTCGGCCTGATCGTCGGCGGCGCGATCATCTACTGGTTCACCGGCGCGTCCACCCAGGCGGTGTCGACCGGTGCCTATCGCGCGGTCGAGTACATCAAGGCGAACATCAAGCTCGACGGCACGTCCGATCGAGCCTCGGTCGAGGACTCCAACAAGGTCGTCGAGATCTGCACGCTCTACGCGCAGAAGGGCATGAAGAACATCTTCATGGTGATCTTCTTCTCGACGCTCGGCTTCGCGTGCATCGACCCGTTCTTCTTCATCGGCTACCTGATCTCGATGGCCATCTTCGGCCTCTATCAGGCGATCTTCATGGCGAACGCCGGTGGCGCTTGGGACAACGCGAAGAAGATCGTCGAGACCGAGCTTCGCGCCAAGGGCACCGACCTGCACGCGGCCTCGATCGTCGGTGACACCGTTGGCGATCCGTTCAAGGACACGTCCTCGGTGGCCCTCAACCCGGTGATCAAGTTCACGACGCTGTTCGGCGTGCTCGCCACCGGCCTCGCGATCCAGCTGTCGCAGAAGGCAGCGGGCCTCGATCACCACGGCAAGAAGATCATGGAGAACGGCCAGCAGGTGTTCGCGCCACAGTACGAGACCATCAAGTACGTCATCGCGGGCGTCAGCATCGTGATCTCGATGTACTTCGCGTGGCGCTCGTTCTACGCCATGCGCATCGGCAACCTCACGCCGGACGCGATGGTTGGCGGCTCGGCGCCCGCGTCGAAGCCAGCACTGACCTCGGAGCCCAAGAAGTCGCCGGTCCCACCGACGGTCCGCTCCGAGCCCGTCCGCACCGAGCCGCCGGCGGACGAGAAGCCGAAGAAGGAAGATGTCAACAAGACGACCGCCGGTCACGCCGGTGGCGACGACGACAAGAAGAAGGACGAAACGAAGGACGACTGAGCGTTCGTTCGTGACGTGACGTGACAACGGGGTGCTTCGGCGCCCCGTTTGTCGTTTCGGGTCGAGGGCAGGTCGCGTCGCTGACGCGGCGCGTGTGGTAGGAACCACCGCATGGAGACCATCACGTCGGCGGGCGACCAGCCGATCCGGGCACCGCGCGGAACCGAGCTGTCTTGTAAAGGCTGGCAACAGGAGGCCGCGCTGCGGATGCTGATGAACAACCTCGATCCCGACGTCGCCGAGCGACCCGAGGATCTGGTGGTCTATGGCGGCACCGGCAAGGCGGCGCGCAGCTGGGAAGACTTCCACGTCATCGTGCGCGAGCTCCGCCGGCTCGAGAACGATCAGTCGTTGCTCGTGCAATCGGGTCGCGCGGTCGGCGTGTTTCGCACCCACGAGGAAGCGCCGCGCGTGCTGATCGCGAACTCCAACCTCGTCGGCCAGTGGGCGACGTGGGAGCACTTTCGCGATCTCGAGCGCCGCGGCCTGATGATGTACGGCCAGATGACGGCGGGCTCGTGGATCTACATCGGCTCGCAGGGCATCGTGCAGGGCACGTTCGAGACGTTCGCGGCCGCCGGCAAGCAACACTGGAACAGCGATCTCGCAGGCCGCTTCGTGCTGTCGGGTGGGCTCGGCGGCATGGGTGGCGCGCAACCGCTCGCCGCGACGATGGCCGGCGCGGTGTTCCTTGGCGTCGAGATCGATCCGACGCGGATCCAGAAGCGGCTCGACACCCGCTATCTCGACGAGGTCGCTCCCGATCTCGATGCGGCACTGAAGCGCGTCGAGGAGTGCAAGCAGCAGAAGCTCGCGCGGTCGATCGCGGTCGTCGGCAACGCGGCCGACGTCTACGCCGAGCTGGTGAAGCGTGGCGTGACGCCGGATCTGGTGACCGATCAAACGTCAGCGCACGATCCACTGGTCGGCTACATCCCGCAGGGCATGTCGCTCGAGTCCGCCGCGGCGCTGCGCGAGAAGGACAGCGTCGAATACGTCAAGCGGTCGCGCGCGTCGATGGCAATTCAAGTCCACGCGATGGTCGCGATGAAGCAGGCCGGCGCGCACGTGTTCGACTACGGCAACAACCTGCGCGCGCAGGCCGAGCTCGGCGGCGTGCCGCACGACGTCGCGTTCTCGTATCCGGGCTTCGTGCCCGCCTACGTGCGCCCACTGTTCTGCGAGGGCAAGGGCCCGTTCCGGTGGGCGGCGCTGTCGGGCGATCCCGATGACATCCGCGTCACCGACGAGGCCGTGCTCGACGAGATCCAGGACGACCCGATGCTCCATCGCTGGATGAAGCTCGCGCACGAGAAGATCGCGTTCCAGGGG
>JACCYD010001258.1 GCA_013696695.1 Deltaproteobacteria bacterium
TCCTTGCGATCGCGGGGCCCTGCGGCGAGGCCGAGCGCGGTGCGGGCGCCGTGGGTGAGCAGGCCCTCGAGCGTCGACCCGCCGTGGTCCGGGAACCTGGATTCGATGTCCTGCCAGCGCATCGCGAAACCTCGCGCATACTAGGGAATGCTTCGCATTCTTGCCACGCTCGTGATCGCAACCATCGCGCTCGACGCTCCAGACGCCGACGCTTGCAGCTGCGTGAAGCGCTCGTTCGCCGAGCACGCGAAGACCGAGACCCGCGTGTTCCTCGCTCGAGCCGGCAAGCCGGTGAAGACCGGCGACGCGCTCAAGCAGTCGTTCACCGTGCTCGCCACGTTCAAGGGCCCCTCCCAGGCGAAGTTCCTGTGGGATCGCCGCGCGACACCGCCGTGCGCCTCGAGCTACGCCGAGGGCGAAGTCGCGATCCTGTTCACCACCGGTGGCGACCTCGACCCGTGCCACGGCAACGTGCCGCTCGCCTCGCAGATGCGCGAGCTGCCCGCGGTGCTGAAGGCGACGAACGCCAAGTACACCGATGCCAAGGCCGACGCGGTCGAAGCCGCGCTGCGCACTGCGCTGGTGAAGTATCTGCACGCGCGGTCGCAAGTCTCGGTGCGCTATGCACCGCTGGCGGGCGCGTCGCTGACGATCGACAAGTCGAAACTGACATACGCGAAGGCCGCGGTCGCGCAGGACATCGAGATCACGACGGCCTTCACCACGGGCAAGGTGACCTTCGTCGAGGGCAAGTACGCCAGCGAGGGCCTACGGTTCACGATCCTGCTGCACCTCGACGGCACGTGGAAGGCGATCGCGACCGAGGTGATCGAGACCTAAAATTCAGCACAACGGGAAGTCGATCGCGACGACGTGGTCGAGATCTGAGCTTCGGTCTACACTGCGCGTGCGATGGAACCGCAGGACACAGACGCTGCACTGCCGGCGCAGCAGGTCGCACGCACCCTGGTCGACAATCACCGCGAGTTCCTCGCCTTCGTTCAGAAGCGCGTGGGCAATCGCGCCCTCGCCGAGGAGATCTTGCAGGACGCGTTCGTGCGCAGTCTCGACGAGCTCGACACGGTACGCGACACGGCGGTCGGCTGGTTTTACCGCGTGCTTCGCAACGCGATCATCGATCACCATCGCCGCACCGCCGCCGCCGAGCGCCGCGAGGACGCGTACTCGAAGGAGCTCGACCAGGTCGACGACGAGCTCCAGCGCGAGGCGTGCAAGTGCGTCGCGCGGCTCGCCGAGACGCTGAAACCCGAATACGCGGCGGCGCTCAAGCGCATCGAGGTCGACGGCGTGTCGGTGAAGGACTATGCGGACGAAGCCGGCATCACGAGCAGCAACGCCGGCGTGCGGATCTTTCGCGCCCGCGACGCGCTGAAGAAGCAGGTCCAGCGGGCCTGTGGCACCTGCGCGACCCACGGCTGCCTCGACTGCAGCTGCAGCGAAGCGCCGAAACCCGGCTGAGCTCGCGGGCTGTAATGACCGCGGACCCATCGCGTCTCCTGATCAAACGCGCACGGAAGCGCGTCCCAACCAGGAGAGAGTCATGGAAACGAACAACGAGAAGGACTGTTGTCAGGTCACCACGTGTGGTTGCGAAGGGAACCCGGAGGCCTGCACGTGCGGGTCGGGTTGCGAGTGCAACGAGGCCGCGTGCAGCTGCGCGAAGGGTTGCGACTCCGCAAGCAAGTGACGGCGTGACGCGGACCGAAGGGCTCGCGAGGGTCCCTCGGTTCGTTACTTCTTGACCGTGTGGCAGTGCGTGCAGCCGAACCCCTTGGGGTTGGTGTCCGAGTACTCGGGCTCGTTGAGCAGCTTCGCCATCTCGGGCTTCACCACGTCGCTCATCCACTTCGCCATCTCGGGCTTCTGCTTGCCGGCCTTGAGCGCAGCAAAGTCGAGCGCCGGCACATCCTTGCTCGGCATCTCGTACTTGGTCTTCGCCGGATCCTTGCCGTGGCAGGTCTTGCAGCCGAAGTTGGCAAACTCCTTCGCGTCGAACTTCTGAAACATCGGCTTCATCTTCGGCACGACCTGCTTCTTCATGAAGTCCATCTTCTGATCGTGCGTGAGCTTGTCGAAGTTGAAGCCGGTGTCGGCCGAGCCGGAGCCCGCAGCGATCGCCGAGCCAGAGCCGGCATCCGACCCTGCAGCCGACCCGACATCGGCAGATCCGGAACCCGCAGCGGCAGAGCCTGGCGCGGAGCCCGTGCCCGCAGCGGCAGAACCTGGATCGGCCTTCGGGGGTTCGGTGCTGCCCTTCGGCGGCTCGGCGCTACCGGCGGCGGGCGGATCCTTCTTGGAACCGCAAGCGATGGTGAACAGGACAAGCGCGGTTACTGCTAGTGCTCGCATCGCGGCGAACCTAGCGCGCCCGAGGGGATCGCGCTGTAGGACGACGCCTCATTTGCGGTCAAAGCCTGCCGCCAAACGCCGCGCGCCGCCGGTTCACACCGGCGCGAGTCAATCCGCCAGCTGGTATCTGGGTCGCATGCGGATCTGGTTCGTGTTCCTGGTCGCCTGCGCACCCGACGAGCGGCAGGTCGACGGCGACCCTCGGTGTGCCTCGCTGTGCGGCGTCGACGAGCCTCCACTCGCGGGCGCTTACGACATCTGCAGCGAGGACTCCTCGCGCACGTGCTTCGAACAATGCGAGAGCCGGATCGCCGGTAGCGTGACGGGCTGCTCGGAGTGCTTGCTGCAAGGCGCGGCGTTCGGCGGGCCGATCGATGCTTCGGCAGAGTGCGATCCCACCGGCAACTGCACGGTCACGGGGCACGGCGGCAGCTGCACCTATCGCGCGGATGATCCGGCGGATCGCGATCGCTGCACGCGGATCGCGTTTCCTCGTCGGGAGGTGAGCTGCCCGGTTTTGTTCGACGACGCGCGCAACTGTAATGGCGTCTGTTCCTAGATCGCGGCCATCACCGCCGCGTGGATGCGAGCGCAGCGCGCGCCATCGAAGCGGAAGGCCTCGGTGAGCCCGTGATCGACGACATCCGCGAGCGCCTGGCGAGCGCGGTGGAGCCGCACGCGAACGGCCTCCTCGCGAATGCCGAGGCAGTGAGCAGTCTCGGCGGTGTCGAGCTCGAGGACGTCGCGCAACAACAGCACCGAGCGCATCCCATCGGGTAGCTCGTCGAGGCGGCGTTCGAATAGACGGCCGAGCTCCGCGGAGAACGTGGAGCGATCGGGTGTGGGCTCGTCGGATATGGTGACCTGCTCGATCGCGTCGACGGCGACGAGATGCGACTCGACGCGCTTGCGATCGGTGGCCTCGCGGATCGCGATGCGCGTCAACCAGGTGGGAAATGCGGCATCGCCGCGAAACGTGGCGAGGTGGCGATAGGCCTTGATCCACGCGCCTTGCACGGCGTCCTCGGCGTCTTGATCGTCGCGCAGGATCGCTCGACACGCGCGGTACAGACGCTGGTTGTAGCGCTGCACCAGGATCCCGAATAGGTCGCGCTCGCCCGCCACCACGTGCGCGACGAGCGCGGCATCGGTGTCGTCGATGTGGGAAGCCAGGCTCTGGGTCATAGGCATTGGACCGGTGGAGGACGCGAAACGTTACCGCGTGTCACGAAACGAGGTCCGACTTATCGGGGAGGACGAAACGATCCGAATGGCCGTCAGACGTGGCGGGGGCGCTCGGCGTGCTCGACGTGCTCGTCGATCCAGGATTGCGGACTATGATGTGCCGTGTCCGCGAGCGAGACGGCCTGGCAAGCGGGGACCACCGCGTGGCCCGATCTCGCTGTCACCCGTGAGCAGCTCACCGCGTTCGCGGGTGCGCTCGAGGCGACGGCTCTCGATCGGTTCGCAGCGGATATCTATCTCGCGGCAGCGTGCCTCGCCGGAGTGTCTGGAGCGCACACGGCGTTCGAGCGCGAGCTGTTCGGTGCGGCCCGCCAGGCGATCGCCGCGATCGACGGGAGCCCGGCGTTTGTCGACGAGGCGTTGCAGCGCCTTCGCGAGAGCTTGTTCGTCGGCGCGCCCGCGAAGCTTGCAGGCTATGCGGCGCGCGGTCCGCTGCGCGCCTGGGTCGGGGTCGCGGCGGCGCGCACGGCCTTGATGATGCGGCGCTCGCAATCGCGGGCGAAGGAAGTGCTCACCGACGATGACTGGAGCGGGGCGCTCGCCGGCATTTCGACCAACAACCCCGAGCTCGAGCTGCTCAAGCGCCAGTACAAGGATGCGTTCGGCGCCGCGTTTCGGGATGGCATCGCCGCGCTCGAGTCGCGGCTCCGGACCGTGTTGCAGATGAGCTTCGTCGACGGCCTGACGATCGACGAGATCGGGGCGGTCTACGCGGTTCATCGCGCCACCGCAGCGCGCTGGATCCAGCGAGCGAGCGACGAGCTGCACGACGCCGTGCGCGCGCGGCTGATCGAGCGCCTCGCGCTGACCCCGTCCGAGCTCGATCAGGTCGCCGCGCTCGTGCGCAGCCAGCTCGACGTCAGCTTGTCTCAGCTCGGCGGTGGCACGTGACCGCGTGCCCGGATGACGACACCCTCGGCGCCATGGTGGATCGCTCGCTCGCCGCCGATGCTCTCGAGAGCGTGTCGACGCATCTGGACGACTGTGCCACCTGTCGCGCGGTCGTGCTCGCAGCGGTGCGCGGAGGTATCGGTGCGCAGCCGATCGCAGACACCGCACCGGTGACCGTTGTCGAGCGCACGCCGGTCAGCGGGGCGCCGTCGTTCACGGTCGGCGGGAAGATCGGGCGCTACGACGTGCATGCGCTGATCGGCGGCGGCGGCATGGGGCACGTCTACGAGGCCCACGACAAGGAGCTCGATCGCGCGATCGCGCTCAAGATCTTGCGACCCGAGCTACGGAGCTCGACGGCGGTGCTGGCCGAGCGGCTGATCCGCGAGTCGCGGATGATGGCGAAGGTGGTGCACCCGTCGGTGATCACCGTGTACGACGTCGGGCGCGAGGGCGATGCGGTGTTCATCGCGATGGAGCTGATCCGCGGCGATACGCTCGGTGGCTACGCGCGCGGCAAGCCATGGCAGCAGATCGTCGCGCTCTACGAGCGAGCGGGTGAGGGCCTCGCCGCGGCACACGAGGCCGGCATCGTGCATCGCGACTTCAAGCCCGACAACGTGTTGATCGACACCGCAACCGAACGTGTCGTCGTGACTGATTTCGGGATCGCGCGCACCGGCACCGCGGGTGACGTCGCGACCGGCGAACGCCCAGCGGTCGGCGACGTCAAGCTGACGACCACCGGCGCGGCGATCGGCACGCCGGCGTACATGGCGCCCGAGCAGCTCGCGGGGCGCCCGATCGATGTGCGCGCCGATGTGTTCGCCTTCTCGGTGTCGCTGTGGGAAGGGTTGTTCGGCGAGCGGCCGTTCCCGGGCACGACGGTGAAGGCGATCGAGGAGGCGATGCGGCGACCGCCGCGCGCGGTGGCCGGCGCGAGCGTGCCACGCAGGGTCGTCAAGATCCTCGAGCGCGGGCTCGCCATCGATCCCGATGATCGATGGAGCGCGCTGTCGCCGATGCTGAGCGAGCTCGCAGCGGCACGGCGCGGGCGGCGCGGCGCCTGGATCGCCGCCGCCGCGATCGCGGTTGCAGCC
>JACCYD010001259.1 GCA_013696695.1 Deltaproteobacteria bacterium
GCCAGCTCCAGCCGTGGAACCGAACCGATCCAGGCCCGAACTGGCCGTGGAACCACTACATCGATCGCGTCCGTGATCACTGCGGCGATGGTGGTGGCGGCGGCGGTGCGATCATCATCGACAGCAACAACGCGAACAACAACCAGGCGGTCGCCAAGATCGAGCTCACCGGCACGTGGCAGTCGTCGGCGGCGATGCCTGGTTACTACGGCTCCGGCTACTGGTTCGCGAACACCGCGCAGACGTCCGCCCCGGCGACGTTCTGGTTCCACCTGCCGGCGGCGGGCACCAAGACGATCGACGCGTGGTGGACCGCCGGCACCAACCGCAGCGCCGCAGCGGTGTTCATCGGTCAGAACGTGAACGGCACCGAGGTCGGTCGCCGCACGGTCAACCAGAAGGGCAATGGCAGCCAGTGGGTTACCCTCGGCACGTGGAGCTTCAGCGCGGGCTGGAACAAGGTGGTCCTGTCGCGTTGGGGCGCCGAAGGCAGCGTCGTGATCGCGGACGCCGTCCGCGTGCGGTGAGAGCACTCGTCGCGCTCGGCTTGCTCGCGCTGGCGAGCTGCGATTCGAAATCCACGCCGGCAGCGCGGAGCGAGGAGAGCAAGCGCGATGCTGTCGAGGCGTCGCCCCAGGCGCAGGCAATCCCGAAGCTCCCCGGCACGATCTGGCTCGCCGATCAACGAGTGCTCGTGCGGATCGCCAGCGGCGAGCGTCACGAGATGCGACTCCCGGACGCGGGCCTGTTCCCGTCGCGCTTCGCGCTGCCCGACGGCCGGCTCGTCGCGATCGCCTCGAAGGGCGATGGTAGCGCCGACTCCGAGCAGCTCGCGCTGGTCTCGCCCGAGGGCGTGATCTCGCGGATCGGCCCGACCGCCGCGATGATCCGCGACCCCGCGGTCGATCCCGCCGGCCATTGGATCGTCTACGCGGCCAACCCCGACGGCCACAGCGAGCTCTATCGGCTCGAGCTCGCGACCCACGAGGTCACGCGCCTGACCGAGAACCGCGAGGGCAACTTCGCTCCCGCGATTCTCGGCGACTCGCTCGTGCTCGCGTCGAGCCGCGACGGCGACTCCGAGATCTACCGCCTCACCGGTGGCAAGCCCCAGCGGCTCACCGCGTTTCACAAGGATGACTGGGTGCCGACGCCGTCGCCGATCGGCGATCAGATCGCGTTCCTGAGCGATCGCGAGGGTGCCGTGCGGATCTTCCTGATGGCGCCCGACGGCACCAACCAGCGCCGATTGACGACGCGCGCGCCAAGCGCGCATCGCTCCGGCGAGCGAGCCGGCACCCCCGACGCCACCGACGAGGTCGAGCCCACGTGGTCGCGCGACGGCAAGCAGCTCGCATATGTCGTCGAGCACGCACGCGAGCGCACCGTCATCGTCCGCCAGCTCGCGACGGGCGCCGAGCGCATCCTCTCGCCCCCGAGCGTCCGCGACGGCGAGCCGAGCTTTTCGCCCGACGGCACCTGGCTCGCGCTCGCCCGCGAGAAACCCGCCGGCGTCTGGGCGATCCGGATCGCCGACGGCCACGCAGTTCCGGTCGCGACTGGACGCCTCCCACGCTGGCACTGACCGAGCCGAGCGCGCGGCGCCGCATCACTTAAAATGCGGCCGGCGCCGTCGCCACCGTGCTCGCCGACGCACATTCCGATGGAGATCATGCGAGGCTCCACCCTGCCAAGCCCCTGATCGTCGAGGAGAGAACCAATGTCCATGAAGCTCTACATGCACCCGGTCAGTAACGCGAGCCGCCCCGTCCTGCTGTTCATCGCCGAGAAGAAGCTCGGCGTCGAAAACAAGGTCGTCGACCTGATGAAGGGCGAGCACCTCGAGGAGCACTACACCTCGATCAATCCGAGCCGGATGGTGCCGATGCTCGAGGACGGAGACTTCCGGCTGACGGAGAGCTCCGCGATCCTCAAGTACCTGGCCTCGAAGTTCGACCTGCCGGAGTACCCGACCGACCTCAAGAAGCGCGCACGTGTCGACGAAGCGATGGACTGGTTCAACACGCAGTTCTATCGGGATTTCGGTTACGGCGTCGTCTATCCGCAGGTGTTCCCGAACCACAAGCGCCCCAACGACACGTTCCACAACGGCGTGATCGAGTGGGGCATCGAGAAGTCGGCCAGCTGGTTCAAGGTTCTCGACACTCACTGGCTCGGCAACGGCAACGCCTACCTCACCGGCAACGACATCACGATCGCCGACTACTTCGGTGCGTCGCTGGCAACCATCGGTGAGGTCGTGCGCTGCGACTTCTCGCACCTGCCGAACGTGTCCCGCTGGCTCGGCAACATGAAGAAGCTGTCCTCATGGAACCAGATCAACGAGGCGATGATGGGATTCCGCGAGATGGTCAAGGACCAGCCGTTCAAGGCGATCAAGCCGGCGTAGCGACTACTGGCACACGTAGAGCGTGCGCGGCAGGTCGTGCGCGTTGCCGAATCCGGTGGTGACGCAGGAACCGCGCTCGCAGGTGTTCGCGCCGGGGTGTGTGTGCGATCGCGTCAGCGTAGTGCGGTGCGCGCGGATGGACGAGCGCCAGCCGTCAACGTAGTCGATCGCACCAACAAGATCGCGATTGTGCAAATCGAGTTTGTGCATTTGCACTTCGCTTTGCACAACCTCTTGCACTTCACATCACCAACCCACGGAAAGCTAACGGGCGAAGTGCTGGCGCAGATCGAGCACCAGAGAACCTCGGCGCAAGGGGGGTTCCTTGCGTTTCTAAGAGGGTTCATGAAGCATCATTGGATTTTTGGCGTCATGACACTGACGAGTGCGTGCGTGTCGCAGGACGAGCTGAGCACGATCGAATCGGCCAGCACGGACGAGATCAAGAACAACCATCCGATCTCCAACGAGCTCGGTGTTGCGACCACGTTCAGCACGGCCGGCGCGGTCGACCTCACCAACGAGTTCTTCCAGGAGCTCGGCACGAACGACCGCCACTGCGGGAGCTGCCACAAGGCCGAAGAGGGCTGGACGGTGTCTGCGGCTGGTCTGCAGAAGACGTTCGATCGCACGGGTGGCCTCGACCCGGTGTTCCGCACCAACGACGGCTCGAACAGCCCGAATGCGGACGTGTCGACCGTGGAGGCGCGGCGAGCGGCGTACAGCATGCTGCTGACGCGTGGTGCGATTCGTGTCGGCATGCCAATCCCCGGCAATGCCGAGTTCGAGCTGATCGCGGTCGATGATCCGTACGGCTTCGCCAGCGCGAGCGAGCTCTCGCTGTTCCGCCGCCCGCTACCCTCGGCGAACCTGACGCTGATCCCGGTGGTCATGTGGGACGGTCGCGTCACCGGTACCGCTGTCGGTCCTTCTCTCAACGTCAACCAGGACCTGAGCAACCAGTCGAACGGCGCGACCCAAGGTCACGCCGCCGCGCCCGATGAGATCTCGCCGTCAATCCGCACCTCGATCGTCGACTTCGAGACCGGTCTGTTCAACGCGCAGGTCGTCGCGCACGATGCCGGTCGTCTCGATTCCGAAGGTGGTCGCGGTGGCCCGGTGCCCCTGGCCACGCAGGCCTTCGTCGCCGCTCGCTTCAATCTCTACGATGCGTGGGCGACGAGCGATAACGATGCACGTCGCGCCGTGTTCCGCGGCCAGGAGCTGTTCAACACCAGGACGCGTGCCACTGGCGGCACGTGCCGTGGCTGCCATAGCGCGGAGAACGTCGGCACGAACAAGAACGGCACGTTCTTCAACGTCAACGTCTCGGCTGGCTCGCGCCGCCAGGCGGATCAGCCGCTCTACACCATTCGCGCCAACGCGCTCCTCCAGAGCGGCGCGGCGAACCCGGCCGCCGGCACGGTGATCACCACGACCGACCCTGGCCGCGCGCTGGTCACTGGAAAGTGGTCCGACATGAATCGGTTCAAGGTCCCGGCGATGCGCGCGCTCGGCTCGCGTGCGCCGTACTTCCACGACGGTAGCGCGAACAGCCTCGAAGAGGTCGTCACCTTCTACGAGGAGTCGCTCGGCTTCGTCTTCACTGACGCGGAAGAGGCGGACCTGGTCGCCTTCATGGCCGCGCTGTAACTTCCGCTTCTGAACCCAACCCCACCGGGGCGTCTCTCACGAGGCGCCCCGTTTTTTTATGCGCGCGTCGACCGACCCTTACGTGGCCGCGGCAGCTTGTACTCCTCGAGCCGATTGATCAGCGTCCGGCGGGACATCCCGAGCAGCGCCGCCGCCTTGCTCTGGTTGCCACCCGCCTTCTCGAGTGCACCAAGGATGCGAGCTCGTTCGTCGCCGAGATCCGGAGGAGCACGATCCGGAGCAGCGCGATCCTCCTCGGGCGTGCCGGCATCCGTCCCGGTGTTGTTGGTCGGGGCACGGACGAACGTCCCGCGCATCTTCTCCGCCGGGAGGTGTTCCAGCGCGATCGACGATTCGCCACACAGCAGCACGGCGCGCTCGATCACGTTGCGCAGCTCGCGGATGTTGCCCGGCCAGCTGTACCTCTTCAGCATCGCCAGCGCCGCAGGAGTGAGCGCCTTGGCGCTGCCCGACGCTCGCATCGAGGCGCGGTTTGCGAACCGGCTCGCGAGCAGCTCGATCTCGTTCGGCCGTTCCCGCAGCGGCGGAATCACCAGCGTCGCCGCGCTCAGCCGGAAATACAGATCCTCGCGGAAGCGTCCCTGCTCCGTCGCGGTCTCGAGATCGGTATTGGTCGCCGCCACGAAGCGCACGTGGATCTTGGTCGACTTGATCGCGCCGACCTTCCGGACCTCACCGTCCTCGATGACGCGCAGCAGCTTGGCCTGGATCGCGAGCGACATGTCGCCGATCTCGTCGAGGAACACGGTCCCGCCGGTGGCCGCCTCCAGAAGTCCCGTCTTGACGGTGTTGGCGCCGGTGAACGAGCCGCGCTCGTGGCCGAACAGCTCGCTCTCGAGCAGCGCATCGTTGAGCGCCGCGCAGTTGATCGCGAGGAACGGGTGGCTCGCCCGCGGCGAGTATTGATGCACTGCGCGCGACATCTTCTCTTTTCCAACCCCGGTCTCGCCGAGGATGAGGACCGGGAGGTCGGAGCGGGCGATGCGAGAGATCAGCGCGTAGAGATCGCGCATCGACTGCTCGGCGATGATGAGGTCATCACCTGCCGCCGTCTCGTCGCCGCCGCCGACGATGCGCGTCATCAGCTCGTAGGCGCTGCGGCTGTCGTCGGGGTAACCGACGACGACGTGGGTTGCTTTCGCGTTCACCGCCTCGAGACACCCGAGCAAGCGCTGCGCGACGAGCTCGGCCTGGTCCCGCGGCGAGTCGATGAGCAACAGCTCGTAGGCGCGCTCGCCTTGCTTGGCGAGCACGTCGGACTGGCGGAGCGTCATCATCAAGGCCTCGACGACGGCGCTCTCGGACGCGACTCCCGAGACCCGGATCCCGAGCACCGCGAACTGGGCCCCCGTGCGCTCGGCGCGCGAACACTCCTCCTCGAGCCGGGCCTGGAAGTAGTCGTGCGTCGCGATCCGACTGGTTTGTGGAGGCGTGAAGCGCCCCTGGATGATCACGGTCAGCGAACCGAGCGTGACGAGCTCGTTGACGCCGAGCTCGTGCGGCGCGTGCGGCTCGATCGTGAGGTCCCGGAACTTGGTTCCGTTGGAGCTGCCGAGGTCCTCGATCGTCATCACCGGGCCGACGTGGAGGATGGCGTGGCGGCGCGAGATCGATTCGTCGTCGATCTGGATGAGGTTGTCCTCGCCGCGACCGATCGTGACACTGCCCGCCTCGGGCAAGCTATGGATCGCGAGCACGGCGTTATCGGCGACGACGAGTAGCCGGAACCTGCCCCCGACCCTGGCGACCGGGTTGACCGGTCCCGTCACGCGTTCGGAACGAGCTCGACTCAATCGCGCCCCTTGACGTCGAGGAAGCTGACCGAGGACTCGCTGCTGTAGCTCAAGCAACGAACGATGGTGTCGGTGTCGGCCACAGAGATCGCACTGCCGGGGAACCTGCGCATGCGTTCCACCGTGTTGCGCCACTCGGCCGGATTATGGCGCGCGTAGACGATCCGTTCCCGGTCGTGGCACTGCGTACACTTTCGCTCGGTCAGCGCGCACGCTTCCCGGATCTGGATGGGCGCATTCGATGGGTACAGCAGCGGTGCCTCCTGGCACG
>JACCYD010001262.1 GCA_013696695.1 Deltaproteobacteria bacterium
ATCATGATCTTCGGACGCGTGACGATCGCGCGCGCGAGACCCACGCGCTTCTTCTGGCCCTCGGAGATCTCGCCCGGCATCCGATCCTTGATGTCGGTGATGAACGTGCGTTCGAGGATGTCGTGGACGCGATCCTTGATCTCCTTGCGCGGCACCTTACGCTCGCGCAGCGGGAACGCGACGTTCTCCTCGACGGTGAGCCAGTCGAGCAACGCGGCGTGCTGGAACAGCAGGCCGAAATCGCGGCGCACCTCGTTGAGCTTGAACTCGTCCATCGCGCCGATCGGCTCGCCGAAGATCTTGATCTCGCCCGACGTGGGTTTGAACAGGCCCATGATGTGCTTGATGATGACGGACTTGCCGGAGCCACTCGCTCCGATCAGCACCGTGATCTTCTTCGGATAGATCGGCAGCGACACGCCCTTGAGCACGGTCTTCTCGCCGAACTTCTTGTAGACGTCGACCAGCTCGACGACGGGCTCGTCGAGCACCGCCGAGGAGGCCACCGTCGACACCGCATCGTCCTTCGACAATCGCGACGTCTGCGCGCCCTCGACGAACAAGCGGATCGGCTCGATCTCGCTGTCGAGGAACTGAGCGTAGGTGCCGTAGAACACGATCTTGCCGTCGTGCAAGAACGCGACGCGATCCGCGAGCCGCTTGGTGCTCGCCATGTCGTGGCTGATGATCGCCGACGTGATGTGATACTGCTGCTTCGCGAGCAGGATCATCTCGTCGACCTTCTCGATCATGATCGGATCGAGGCCGGTGGTCGGCTCGTCGAACAACACGACCTCGGGATTCGCGACCAGCGCACGCGCGAGCGACACGCGCTTCTTCATGCCGCCCGACAGCTCCGACGGCAGCAGCTTCTCGCTGCCCGCCAGGCCGAGGATCCGGATCAGCTCGTGCGACAGCTTCATGATGTCGCGGTGCTTGAGCTTGGAATTCTCCGTCAGCGTGAAGCCGACGTTCTCCTCGAGCGGCAGCGCATCGAACAGCGCGTAGTTCTGGAACAGCATGCCGAGGCGCTTGCGGAGCTCGAGCACCTCGAGCTGAGACACCGTCGCGAGGTCGCGCCCGAACAGCATGACCTTGCCCTTGTCGGGCTTGAGCAGACCCATCATCAGCTTCACGAGCACGGACTTGCCCGAACCGCTGCGCCCGACGATCACGGTGGTGAGACCGGGCACGATCTTGAGGTTCAGCCCGTCGAGGACCAGCTTGCCGTTGAAGCCGATCGAGACGTCGATGAGCTCGAGCACCGGCTTGTCGAGATCGAGCGGCCAGCGCTCCGTGTTCGGCAGCAGCAGGTTCTGACGAGGCTCTAGCGACACCGACGCACAGAGTACCAACGGGGCTACCTGTCGGCGGTAAATCCACCTAAACAAAGCGGCTTTGAGGGCGAACTGACTGTCCATGATGAACCGCTTCGGATTCCTTCTCACCAGCCTGGCCGCCTGCGCCACGTCCACCCCCGACGACATGGTCGCGACCTTTCACGGCCAGGTCGGCAGCTCGGTGACCCACGTGATGGCGGTCAGCCCCGTGGACGGCGATCTGAAGAAAGTTGTCGCGGCCACTACCGAAGGGACGTTTTCGGTCGAGGTCGCCGCCGGCCGTCCGTGGGCCTTCGTGTTCGTCGATGCCACGCGCACCGGCTCCGCGATGGTTCGCGGCGTGCTCCGCTCGGACACGCTCGACACCTTCAATCCCCAGGTCGGCAGCGACATCGATCTCGGCAACATCTCGATCGACGGTCGCGACGCCACGATGGCCGGCTCGAGCGAAGCCCTCGACCAGGCGCTCGGCCTGACGCGCCGCACGCTCACCACCATCGGCGGCATCGACGACATCACGCTCCGCTACGCGAACCCCGACATCGACGCCGACGGCGTGATGGACACCGAGCAGGGTCACTCCGCTCGCCTCGAGATGCACCTCGAGTACGCGCTGACGAGGAACGGTCGCGACGCCACCCCGGACGATTTCATCAGCGCCGACCTCGACTTCAAGCACGTCGGCACCGGCATCTACAGCCGGCTCCCCGATTCGTTCGGCATCGTCGATCGCCTCGACGCCGACGTCGTGTTCGACCAGCCCTACTACGGCTACTCGGCGGGTGTGAACACCGCGCCGATCGTCCCCGGTCAGCCGGTCACGCAGCTGACGTTTGGCGACGAGCGCACCTTCGGTGTGTACTGCCGCCCGGGCCGCGAGATTCCCCACGGCGACTACACGTTCCGCTCGGGCGCGAACACGCTGGAGTTCACGCTCGTTCGCCCGCCGACCGAGACAACCATGCAGCAGATCATGCCGCGCATCCAATTCGTGCCGCGCCACGCCGACTGCAAGAAGAAATGCGTGATCGAGACCCTCGAGTTCGCGTGGCAGCGCCACACCGACGCGGGTTGGATCACGCTGACCGCGGAAGAAGTCACCGCCCTCCAACCGGCCGGCACCATCGACCTGCTGTTCTCCGATGACACGAATCGGCGCTTCGAGCTCCCGCTCGGCGTCGCGACCGGCTCGATGCCCTGGAACGTCAACCTCTACATCGCGAAGCCGAGCCATCGCACCAGCAACATCACGTACGCGAGCATCGCGTTTCAGAGCCGCGGAGGCCTGAAGATGTACGCGACGATGGGCGATGGCTCGAAGGCATCGAAGGCATCGCGCCCGCTGGGCATGCCGGCGCTCGACAACCAGCGCTAGTCGAACACGACGGTCTTCCCTGCATAGACGAGGATTCGATCCTCGAGGTGATAACGCACCGCGGCCGCGAGCACTCGTTTTTCGAGGTCGCGGCCTTTTCGCACGAGATCGTCGACCGAATCGCGATGCGAGCAGCGGATGGTGGCCTGCTCGATGATCGGCCCCTGATCGAGATCCGCGGTCACGTAGTGGCTGGTGGCGCCGATCAACTTCACGCCCTTGACGTACGCCTGGCGATACGGATTCGCGCCGACAAACGCCGGCAAGAACGAGTGGTGAATGTTGATGATCCTCGACGGGAACTTCGCGACGAGCTCCGCTGACAAGATCTGCATGTACCGCGCGAGCACGATCAGATCGACGTTGGCCGCGGCGATCAGCTCGCAGGCTTTCTCCTCGGCTTCCGCCTTGGTGGCGGCGGTCACCGGGATGTGGTGAAACGGCACGTCGAAGTGGCGCGCGATCGGCTCCGCATCGGGATGGTTCGAGATCACCATCGCCACCTCGCACGCGAGCTCGCCCGCGCGATAGCGGATCAGCAGGTCGTACAGGCAGTGCTCCTGCTTCGACGCGAAGATCGCGATCTTTCGCTTGTGGTGGCCATACGCCAGCCGCCAGTCCATCTGGAAGCGCTCGCCGACCTCCTTGATGCCGTGCTCGAGCGCGACCTTGTCGGTGGTCAGCGTCGACAAGTCGAAGCGAATGCGCTGGAAGAACAGCGCCGCCACCGGATCGGTATGCTGATCCGAATCGAGGATGTTGGCTCCGTGGCCGTACAGCACCTGCGCGAGTGACGCCACGATGCCCTTGCGATCGGGACAGGCCACCAGCAACGTCGCGACGCGATCCATGGCGCGATGTTACACGCCGAGTAGCTCGACCACACGGGCGCGGATCTGATCGTAGTCGGCTGCCAGCGACATCCGCACGCGGACCGTGTGGGAGCCCGGCGGATCACTCCAGTCGAGGATCGCCTTGTCGACGCAGGCGCTCCGGCCGTTCTCGAGGCAGCGCAACACATCACGAGCCCCACTCGTGAGATGGAGCCAGCCGTCGTCGTCGACGATCACCTCGACCTCGACGAGATCGAACAGCTCAGGCTCCTGACTCGCGAGCAGGGTCGCCGGATCGTGGAGGATCGAACAGTCCTTGCCGGAGGCGACGAACGCCGCCAGGTGACGGCCGTAGATCGCGAGATCGGGGCGATCGCTCGAGATCAGCTGCTTGCCGAGATCGTCATCGAGATAGACGCCCAGTCGAAGCTTCTCGGCCGGCGCGGCCCAGTTGCCCCACGTGGTGTGGGTCGCGATCAGCGTCGGGATGGGCACCTGCCGCAACACGCGGGCGAAGGCACCCGGATCGATCCGCGCGTTGTATTGCGCTCGTGCGCGCGCGAAGCCGCCCGCGACCGCCGGGC
>JACCYD010001269.1 GCA_013696695.1 Deltaproteobacteria bacterium
GGCGATCCCTATGGGGTGCCCCTCGATCTGTCACCCATGTCCCGAGGCTGTTTTGTTACCTATGTCGCGAGGCTGTACCTACCGTTCACGTGCACGGCCACGATCACGGTGGCGATCACGTCGACGATCAGCATCACGTCTACGATCACTAGGGGGCGGATCGATTAGTCCCGCTTCGGCGGAAGATCGAACGCCAGGATCGACAGCGGCAGAAACGCGACGAGGATCGGCACCCACAGGGGCTGGCGCAGCACACCGATCGCGCACAGCAGCGACGCGAGCAGCAGGATCACGACGCGGCCGCGCGCATAGATCCTGCGCTTTGACGGGCCGAGGAACGGCAAGACAATGTCGGTCGGCATCACCGCGAGCGCGGCTTCGTTCCACTGCAGCGTGTGGATCGGCGACAGGATCAGCAGGCCCCACACGAACACGCCCCACCACACGAGATGGATCGTCGCCCACGTGACGGCGAGGCGTTCTCCGCGACGCGGATGGAGCGCACCCGCGAGGCCGGCGGCGAACACCAGCGGCACGATCAAGGCGAGCGCGCCGACCGCGTTCCACAGCGGTGGCAAGATGGTGAGCAGCACGTACGCGAGCACGCCGGCATAGGCGGCACACACGCCGAGGCGCAGCGTGCGACGCGAACGCGCGACGAGGATCGGCAACGCGAACAGCAGCGCGATGGCGAGCAAGTGGAAGCGTCCGGTCGCGCCGGAGGTCGCGAACGGTGGGCCCTTGCGCTGGTAGACGTGGCGCGGCACCACGCCGAGGCGCTGCTCGATCACGGCGCGGAGGATCTCGGGATGGAACATCGCCTGCCACACCGTCGGGTGGTCCTCGAGAGGGCGGCCGAACACGAAATCCGAGAGCGCGATCAGCGGCGGGATCGAGGCGAGGCCACGTTCGCCGAGCTGGCGGAACGTCAGCGGGTACTCCGCGTCGGCGCCCACGGCGAGCTTACCGCCAGTCGCGCGATCGATGACGTCGCGGATGCGCGTCGTGCAATTCTCGGAGAAGTGATCGTAGTCGTAGCGACTGCCGGCGCCGTCGAGCACGGCCCACAGCGTGGTCTCGATGCCGCGCGCTTGCTCGCGAGTGAGCGGCAGCGTCTGGACGAAGATGTCGCGATCTTCGGCCCGGTAGAACGCCATCATGCCGGCGTAGGTCAGCGGCTCGACCCAGAACTCCTGCTGGCCGCGCAGGAACGACCAGATCATCGGCGCGCCTTCGTGGAAGTCGGTGACGCCGAAGTTGAAGCACACCGGATCGCGCTTCGGGTCGTGGTAGCGCAGGCAGATCGCGGCGTGCCCGAACTTCTCGAACACCACCGCGCCGACGCCGATCGTCATGACGTCGATGAACGGCGGCTCGTCCTCGTAGTTCGGCGCGACGGGCCGCGCGCGCGCGATCGCGGGTGCGATCAGCAGCAGGGCGAACGCGACGAGCGCTCTCACGGCGGAGCGGCGGGCTTCACGAACAGCTTCGGATCCCACGGCGGATCGAACACCACGCTCTTGAGCTCGAGCTTCGTGGTGCGTGCACCGCCGGCGGAGTTGCGCTTGTGGGCGACCTTGATGCCCTTGATGTCCTTGTAGTCGGAGAAGTCATCGCTCTCGGCGACCGGGCCCTCGGCGTACGACAGCCGCGACAACAGCTTCGTCTGCTTGTGGAAGTAGAGGTGGACCTCGATGCCCTGCGGCGAGCGCAGCTTGACCACCGAGTGCTGCTTGCCCTCGAGGCTCGGATCGGTGTGCTTGGTCAGCGCCTCGTCGGGACCGAGCGAGATCTTCGCGCCCGCTTCGGACGCCTTGAGCAAGATCAACTCTGGCTCGCGCCTGCGCTCGAAGTCGATCGAGGCAATGTCGTTCGCACCGATGTCGTTGAGCTCGAGCTTCGCACCGGTTTGATCCGGCGCGAGCTGCCAGCCCTTCTTGCCTTCGACGGCGACGATCACCTTCACGCGCTGCGCGAGCGTGGCGTCGATCCGCATCTTGTCGGGCACCACGAACAGGCGCTCGATCTCGACCGGCACGGTCTTGCCCTGGATCGTCGTCGTGCCGCTCGCGAGCATCCTGAAGCCCTTGAGCGCGGCGAGCTTCGCGCGCCCACCCTTGGCGGCGAGCGCGTCTTCGATCAGCTGCTTCGCGGCCGCGGCATTCTTCGGATCGATCGGCACCTCGGGCTGGACCACCTGAGCGCTCACCGGATCGGTGAACGACACCTTCTGGTACTTCCAGCCGGCGGCCTTGAGCTGCGGCTCGAGATCCTTGGCATCGCCGACCATCACGATCACGTACGCCTTCGGATCGAGGATCTCCGACGCCGCCTTCTTGGCGCTCGCGGCGTCGACCTTGCCGACGGCGATCGGAAAGTTCTGCAGATACTCGCGACCGAAGCCGTGGAGCTCCGCACCGATCAACGCGGCGCCGATATCGGCGGACGCCTGGAACCGCAGCCCGTACCCACCGGCGATGTTCGACACCGCAGCGGCAACCTCGTCCTCGGTCGGGCCGTCCTTCGCCATCCTCTCGATCTGCCCGAGCAGGAGCTTGGTGGTGGCGACCGCGTCGCTGGTGCGCGTCGCGGTCGCCGCGACGAAGCTACCCTTCTCGATGTTGCGGTCGAACGTCGACGAGGCGCCCGTCTTGCCAGGCTGGAGATCGCGCACGACCTTGAACAGCCGCGACGACAAGTTGCCGCCGAGCACGTAGTTCCACACCAGCGTGTCGAAGAACCGCGGGTCGTCGTGGCGAACGCCGAACTGAGCGATGCGGACGTGCGTCTGCGTCTGGCCCGGCTTGTCGACGAGCCGGATCCGGCTGCCCGACAGGCCCTGCACCTTGTACTGCGGTGCTGGCGCGACCGGGCCCTTGGCCCACGCACCGAACGTGCGCTCGAGATCGCCCTTGAGCTTCTTCAGATCGACGTCGCCGGAGACGACGAGCATCGCGTTCGACGGGACGAACCAGGCCTTGTGCCAGGCGACGAGATCCTCGCGGCGCACCGACTGCACCGTCTGCTCGTTGGTGACCCAGCCGCGGACGTGACTCTCGCCCCACAATAGATTTTGCACGTGCGACGACGCGAGCGTCGCCGCGTCGTCGAGCCGGGTGCGGACCGCGCCGATCGCCTGCTCGCGAACCTTCGCCAGCTCGGACTCGGCGAATGCCGGCTGCGTTAACATCTCCGGCAGGAGCTCGAGGCAGGTGCCCGCGTTCCGCGCGAGCACGCTGCACGACAGCAGCGTGGCTTCGAACGTGGCATCGGCCGCGATCGTGCCGCCGACGAAGTCGATCGCCTTCGAGATCCCGAGGGCATTGCGGCGGCGCGTGCCCTTGACGAGCATGTCACCGGCGATCTCGGCGACGCCGAGTCGAGACTGCGGCTCGTGCATGCGACCGGCGCGCACGGCGACCTGCATGCTGACGACCGGCAGGCGATCGTTCTTGATGACGTGGACCTGGAGGCCGTTCGCGAGCTTGTACGATTCGATCGCGGGAAGCTCGATCGGTGTAGCTGGCTTCGCGACGGGTGGTGCGATCAGATCGGTGCGACCGGCCCATGGATCGTTGGCCTGCTTGGTGGGCACCGGCGGCTTCGCGACGTTCTGATCACCGTCGCCGGGCAACACCGGAATCGGCGCCGGCGTCGGCTTCGGACCGCACGCGGCGAGCGCGAGGGCGAGTGGTAGGAGGCGGTTCATGGCGTGCCGGCTTTCGACGCTGGCGCGTCGGCCTTCGGAGCATTGGCCTTCGGCTCCGGAGCCTTTGGAGCCGCTGGCGGAGGTTTCGGCGCGTCCGGTTTCGGAGGCGCCTCGCCCTTCGGCGGTGCACCGCGCGGCGGAATCACGACGACGGTCGCGTTGTCGGGGGCCATGTGCTTCTTGAGAACGCGCTGGACGTCGGCCGCTGACACCTTCTCGATCTCGTCGATGTCGCGCATGAACGCGACCGGATCGCCGACCAGGATCCAGCTGCGACCGATCGCCTGCGCCAACCCCTGGACGTTCTCGAGGGAAAACGTGAAGCCCGACTGCACCTGGTTCTTCGCCTTGCGAAGCTCGTCGTTCGTCGGACCGCGCGTCGCGAGCTTGCCGATCTCCTCGACGATCGCCGCTTCGACACCTTCGGCCTGCGCCGGATCGAGATACGCACCGAGCGCGATCGTCATCCCCGGCTCCTCGCGGATCACGGCCTCCATGCCACCGTCGAGCGCGAGCGGACGCTTGGTCTTCGGATCGATCGACTTGAGGCGTTGCTTGAGCCGGCTCGACTCGCCGGCGCCGAGGATGATCGACGAAACTTGAAGAGCGTAGATGTCTTTGTCCTTCGCGGCGGGCACGTGATAGCCGACCAGGACGAGGCCGATCTGACCGGGGTCGACGACCTCGCGGCGCCGCTTGGTCTGCGCCGGCTCCTGCGCGGTAGCCGACGGACGCGGCGGCTCGGCACCCTTGGGAATCGCGCCGAAGTATTTCTCGGCGGCGGTCTTCACCGCGGCGGAGGTGGTCTTGCCGACGACGACGAGCAACGCGTTGTTCGGCTGGTAGTACGTGTCGTAGAACTTCTTGAGATCGTCGGGGGTCACCGCGTCGAGATCCCGAGCGGTGCCGCTGGCGGTCCACGCGTACGGGTGCTTGGTGAACGCGATCGCCAGGAACTTGAGGAACCCCTTCGCGACCGGCGCGTTCTCCTGCTGGCGGATCTCCTCTTTCACCACCTCGCGCTCGTTCTTGATCATGTCGGGCCGGAACATGAGGTTCCGCATCCGATCGGCTTCGAGCTGGATCGCGAAGTCGAGGTGGTCCGCAGGCAGCGTGTTGATGAAGTGGGTCGCATCTTCATCGGTCTGCGCGTTGACGAAGCCACCCACCCCGTTGATGAACTGGGCGTGGCCTTCGGCTCGCACGTGCTGCGTGCCCTTGAACATCATGTGCTCGAACATGTGGGCCGCGCCGCGGCGGTCGCGAGGCTCGTCTTTGCTTCCGGCCCGGTACCAGAGCTGGACCGAGATGACCGGGGTGTCGGTCGCGAGCACCGCCACCTTCAACCCGTTCGCGAGCGCGAAGGTATCGATCGTGGGGAGCTTGCTGATCGCCTTGGGTTTTGGCGGTGCGGGTTGCGACGTGGCCGGACCGGCGAACGCGATGACCGCGACCGCCGCAAGTAAGGACAAACGACTCATTAATGAGCTCCCTCGATGCGCGGACACTACCAAGGCTTGGTGGGGTTGCCAGCCGATCGCACCTACTTCAAAGAGTTAGCGTCGAACGAGCTAAGCCCATGAAGTTGCCTAACCGGGAGTTCACCGTAAATAGAATTCTCCCGCTTGACTGGAAATGTGCTTCGAGACAGAGTGCCTTCTACGCGGCAGATCCACTGCCGTGACCGAAGCGAGGTGAGTCGTGGCCAGAGTGCAAGCTTCCCAGGATGAGGGCCGGATGATCGACGTCACCGGCGTGAAGGTGTTTTCAGCGACCAAGGCCAAGGAGCGCGAGCTCCTCGGCGAGCTGATCACTGATTGGATTCGCAGCCATCCCGATCACGAGATCGTGGACAAGATCGTGACGCAGTCCTCGGATTCCGAGTTCCACTGCCTCACGATCACGCTGTTCTACAAGCACCTCAAAGCCTAGCGGGCCTACCCGGTCCCTAGCCCGCTTGACCGGGCGAAGGCGATCGGGTACCCACGTCCTCCCCCATGGAGAACACGTTCGGAAAGCCCGTCGAGGTCGAGGTTCGCGACAGCCTCGAGAAGGCGATGAAGATCCTCAAGCAGAAGATGTCCAAGGAAGGCATCCTGCAAGAGCTCAAGCGTCGCCGGTTCTACGAGAAGCCCAGCGTCAAGAAGAAGCGCAAGACGCGTGAGGCGCGCAAGCGGCTTCGTCGCGAGATGAAGCGCCGCGTGACGCCGCAGACCGAACGTCCGGCTCGCTGATCGACCGGCGGGTGTCTGTCTGGGTCGAGGTGATCGTTCCGGTCGGTGCTGCAGATGTCGATGACATCGCGGCGCTGATGGTCGAGGAGATCGCTGCTGCGGCTGCGGGGACCGAGCAGCGTGGAGACGAGGTCGTGTTCTGGGTCGCGCGTGAAGACGCCGCGGCCGCGCTCGCGACCACACGCGATGTGGTGACGCGCTGGCAAGCCAATGGCGCCGCCGTCGATCCCGCGCGCGTCAAGCTCGCCGATGCGGTGCCCGAGGCCGAGTGGCGCGATGCCTGGAAGAAGTATTTCCACGTCACGCGGCTGACGCGGCAGTTCGTCGTCGTCCCGAGCTGGGAGACCCATACCCATCGGCCCGACGATGTCGTGATCGATCTCGATCCGGGGATGGCGTTCGGCACCGGCACGCACGCCAGCACGCGGCTGGTGATCGAGGAGCTGCAGGATCTCGCGGACCGCGACATCTCGCCGAACCGGGTGCTCGACGTCGGCTGTGGCTCGGGGATTCTCTCGATTGCCGCTGTGAAGCGATGGCCGTCCGCGACCTGCGTCGCCCTCGATAACGATCCACTCGCGATCGACGCGACGGTCGACAACGCGTCGATCAACCGCGTCGCCGATCGCATCCACGCGACGGTCGCGCCGCTGCGAGAGCTCGGCGACGAGAAGTTCCCGCTCGTGCTCGCCAACATCCAGGCGCACGTGCTGCGCGAGCTGATGACCGAGCTGATCGAGCACGTGTCGTCGTACGGGACGCTGGTTTTGTCGGGGTTGCTGACGCCGCAGGCCGAGCCGCTCGCGAAGGAGTTCGTCGCCGCCGGGATGCGCCTGCTCAAGATCCGACCCAGCTCCGACGATCCGCAATGGTCGTCGGTGACGCTGGCGAGATGAGGATCTTCGTCTCGCCGGAGACGCTCGCTGCCGGCGAGATCCAGATCACCGGCGACGAACATCACTACCTCGGGCGCGTGCGACGAGCGCGA
>JACCYD010001275.1 GCA_013696695.1 Deltaproteobacteria bacterium
TCCTTGCGAACCTTTCGATCCTCGCGCGAAGCCTTCTTCATGCTCTCGCCCGCATCGACGTCGGTGCGCGACCCGACATCACCGATCATCGACGCGGACAGCTTCTGGAAGTGCAGCCGCAACAGCGCCTCGGGTGGCAAGCCCGGCTCGGTGGGCATCGGATCTTCCCAGTACGTCGGGCGCACGAAGCTCGGGCGGTTCAGTGACAGCGCGTACTCGTACTCGTGGCGCACGAACTTGCTGTGCATCGAGTTGCGAGACCAGAACAGCTGGAACGCGTCCGCCTGTTCGATCAGCTGGAATAGGCGATCGTTCCACACCTCGCCGGTGCGAAGGTGCACCCAGTCGCGCAGGTACTCGTCGCCAAGCGCGCGTGCGTAGGTCTCGAACTGGTTGACGATGTCGAGATCGCGATGCGAGTACGACGCGAAGATCTTGCGGTAGGCGCGTGCGTGCACCGGCTCGCGCTTGGTGGGCTCGGGGTGCGCGGCATCGACGCGCACGCTGCACGCGACCTCGGCGATCGCGATGTGACCGAGGAACACGGTGACACGGCCGCGCACCGTCTTGCCGTCGAGCTCGCGACCCGCGCGGATCCGGAACTCTTCGCGATGCACGGATTCGAGCCACAAGAAGCTGCGGCGCGGCGGGTTGACCTCGATACCCGGAAACTCCGGGACGAACGTCAGCTCGCCTTCCTCGGGAATCGCGGCACCCGCGTCTTGAACGACGGGCTGGTAGTGCTGCGCCTTCGCGCCGAGCACCGACTTGGCCTGACGCTGCACTTCCTCGACGGGATCGGGCAGATCGTCTTCGCCGGGGCGGCGCTCGGCGAGGTGCGCGAACGCGAGCAGCTGGTGCCACTTGCCGGGATCGATCGAGCGGGGGCGATACACCGTGAACTGGACGTTGTCGTCGAGGTGGATCGGGACCGCGATCAAGGTCTCGAGCTCGGCGATCGATTCCGGCGTCGTGGCGAGCTCGGCGAACGCGGCGAGCGCGCGATCGCGGGCCGGGCTGCCCGTCGGGCCGATCGCCCACCGCGCGAGATCGGGGTCGCGTGCGAGCGTACGTAGGATCGCGCGCGCGGTATCGACGAGCAGCGAGGCGAGCTCGGCATCGGCGAGAGCTTGCTCGAGCTCGCGGCGATGCGCGAGCTCTCGCCGGATCACCGCGATCGCACCACGACCGGCGGCGACCGCGCCGTGCTGGCGAATGCCCGCGATCACGGCCGGTAGATCGAGCGGACCATCGAGCTCGCCCTCGTCACGGGCGTCGCGCAGCGCGGTGAGCGCATCGACACGGATGCCGACGTTGCCGTGCAGCGCGAGGACGAGCTCGACCGCGTCGCGAACGATGGCGTCGCGCGTCTTCGCGATCCGGCCGCGCAACACGTCGCCCGCGAGCACGACCTCGACAGCGCGCCACGCACCCGCGCACGCCAGGCGCAGCGCCGGCTCGAGCTCGGCTGGAATCGCGACGTCGTCGGGTGGCGCGAACGCCGCCGCAGCAAGCGCGGTCAGTGCGGTCATTGGCCGTCCCCCGAGAGCACGCTGCATTTTAGGGGAGAAACCGGGGAGAAACCGGGGAGAAACCGGAGATCGTCTCGTCGGCTACTGCTTGGCAGAGTCCATGAGGATCTGCATGCACTCCTCGTGGAAGACATCCCAGCGCGCCCGAAATACCGACGTCTCGGGCAGCCGCTGCTCGATGTCGTTCATCTCCTCCTGAATGTCGAACACGTTATCGATCTCGCCCTCGTCGTTCAAGTCGAGCATGTTCTGGGCCTCGCGCTCGACCGGCGACAACACCGGCGCCGAGGTTGGAGCTCCTGCATCCGTTTTCGTCATGCCGGGAAGGTATACGGGAGCTGTCATGCTGCCCACTTGCGGCGGCCAGCGACTGCCCGAATAACGACCGGATCCCGGTGCGTGGAAGGCTTAGCCAAGCGGCAGCGTGACGCGAAAGCAGGTACGGCCGGGCTTTGACTCGACCTCGATCGTGCCGCGATGTCGCTGCACGATCACGTTGTGCGCGAGGTGCAGGCCGAGGCCGGTGCCTTCACCGACACCCTTGGTAGTGAAGAACGGCTTCCAGATCTCAGCGAGGATCTCGGGCGGAATGCCGGGGCCGCTGTCGATCACCTCGATGACGATGCGATCACCGTCGTGCCGGGTGACCAGCGCGAGCTCGCCGG
>JACCYD010001287.1 GCA_013696695.1 Deltaproteobacteria bacterium
ACGCGCTCGGGCGCGCAGTACGCCAGCGAGCCGCCAGGCGAGCAAGTGCCGTTGGGGTATGCGATCGCCGGCGTCGCCGGCAACGCGAGCGTCACCTCGCCGGCCCGCACGATGATCGCCTCGGGCACGAGCACGCCGAGCGACCACACGTCGCTGCGGCGATCGCCGGAGCTACCGCGCAACCGCTCGGGCGCCGTGTAGCGATACGCCGCGAGCTGCGGCAGCTCGAGCACCAGCTTGCCGTGGCGCATCACCAGCGATTCCGGTGTGAGCTTGCCGAGCGCCTGGCCCTGGCCCTGCGCCTTGTGGACGACTTCCGCCGCGATTTCGATCCAGCGCGCCGTGCCGAGCTCGTCGAGCCGGCGCGTCGCTTCGATCACCGTACGCAACGAGACAGCTGGCTCCTTCACCGAGGCCAAGCGGTCCGCATCTCCGCTCGTGGACACCTGCCTATCCTAGCGTAGCCGCGGGACGAAGGAGCCAAAACCTCTACCTGCTGTTGACCAGGATCGACCCGATCTGGGCATACCGGCCATACTTGCCGTCCGCCGGCGCTGCGAACATGCGGACTTCGAATTCACCGGTGGGCAGCGCACAGGTGACGGTCGCCTTCTTGCCGGACGTTTCCGTGCACTCGATCGCCGTACCGCCGCCTCCGTCGCGGTGCGCCTCCGCCAGGAGGTGGGCGCCGTAGGGGTTGTCGAATGTGATCGTTACCTCTCCCGACACGCTGACCTGCGAGCGGTTCGGGCTCTCGAGCGACAGGCCGAAGCGTCCGATCGCGGGGGACATCATCGGGAGCCGCACGAAGTCACCCTCCGAGATCGGCTTCATCACGAGTTGCCACGCCGGGTCCTCCGGCAGGTGGTCATAGGCGAACAGCCTCGGTGGCGTGAACAGATAGGTGGAGTGCACCGGCTTGTCGGAGCCGATCGGGTCGTCCCACGTGGCGTCGAGCAGGAACCATTCTCCGTCGAGCAGCACCGCATTCCACGCGTGCGATTGGCCCTGGAGCGCCGCCTTGATCGATTCGTCGCTACCGGCGGCGATCCGGCGCGACGCATCGCGGATGTAACCGGTGACGTACTTGATCTCGACGTTCGCCGCGGCGCCGATCGCCGTCATCAGCTTCGCATAGCCCGCGCACACGCCGGTCTTCGCCGCGAACACGGGCTCGGCCTCCTGCGACGGCACGTTCAGGTAGTCGCGGCGCATGATCTTCTCGAGCGTGTCCTTGTCATAGACCAGGCGCATCGCGACGAAGTCGTGGATCGCCTTGACCCGCAGCTTCTTGTCGGGGAACTGCTTCTTCAGGTACGCGCCGACGCTGGCGATGCTCGCCTTCGCGTGCTCGGGCATCGCGGTGACCTTGGCATCGGGCGCGTCGTCGAGCGGCCAGCCGATCGGCGTCTTTGGTGGTTCCGTTCCGCCCGGCTTCACCGGTAGTGGCAGTGGGTTGTCCTCGCGAATCGTCGACGGATCGGGCGCCGCATCGCTCTCGCCTTGCGCATCGGGATCGGCGAGCTTCTTGCCGTCGAGCTTGTCGCCGATGCCGAGCAAGAAGCCGCGCACCGTGCTCGCGATCGGACCGTCGTGACCATCGAGCATCCAGTCACCGCGCTGCGAGAGCGCGCGGAACGCCGTCGTCCGCGAGGCGTACAACATGACTGCGAGGAACAAGCCGTTGACGATCAGCGTGCGCAGCACGAGCCGATCGACGCGCGTCAGGTACTGCTTGCCGGGCGCCTGTTGCCGGCTGCGGCGCCACACCGAGACCAGCTCCCAGCCGACCGGCACGAGTGGGAACAGCGCGAGCCCGAGCAGCAGCGACAACCACTGCGAGGCGTTCGAGTACGCGGCGACCGACGACGCGAGCCAGAACCCGACCAGCGGGGTGAGCACCATCGTGCTGAGCCACGCGCCGCGGAGCGCCGCGAACACCGCGATCTTCAAGATCCGGGCAACGCCGGCAGCCTTCTTGGCGGGAGGCGTCGGCGGGGCCATGGGCAGGTAGTAGCGTCATTTGGCGAGCGCGCGAACACTGTTTACCGCTGCGGTTACCACCTCGCCCCTCCCCGTCGTTGCGTAAGGCAACGAAGACAGGTCCCTGTGATCAATAACATGTTGATCACAGACGGATAACTGGGGCACGAATCGTGCTCGAAATGGCTCCCATGTTGTCCCGTCTCGTCGCGATCTCGCTCGGCTCCGCGCTGCTGGCGTGTGGCGGTGCGGGAGATCTGGATCACCCGGCCGATTCCCCCCATCAGCCCAACGTCGGCCTCGACTGGCGGGACCAGGTCATCTACCAGATCATGATCGACCGGTTCGACAACGGCGATCCGAACAACGACATCAACGTGGCCCCCAGCGTGCCCGGCCGGTATCACGGCGGCGACTGGCAGGGCGTCATCGATCGCCTCGATTACCTGGAGACGCTCGGCGTCACCGCGCTGTGGATCTCCCCGGTGGTCAAGAACACCGAAGAGGACGCCGGGTTCGCGAGCTACCACGGCTACTGGACGCAGGACTTCCTGCGCCCCAACGCTCACTTCGGCGACCTCACGAAGCTGCGCGAGCTCGTCGACAAGGCGCACGCGAAGGGAATGCTGGTCATCCTCGACGTCGTCACCAACCACGTCGGCCAGCTGTTCTATTACGACATCAACGGCAACGGGCAGCCCGACGACACCATCTCGGGCGGTGGCTTCGCGCACTCGTGCCTGCAGATCTGCGAGCAGAATCCCGGGCAGTGCTCGACCGACGAGCTGACGTACTGCACCGACGGCCAGGGTTATCTCGAGCGCATCATCGAGTGGGATCCCGATTACGATCCGCGCGGCATCCAGGGCTGGACCTCGCTCGGCTACTCGGGCGCCGCCGACGTGCGGTTCACCGATTGGCCCGAGATCAACCGCACGCCGCCGCCGCGGCCGCCCGACTGGTTCGACTGGCCCGAGGACAAGCCGTGGTTCGACGACGCGAGCTGGTACAACCGCAAGGGTCGCGTCTACGTGTGGTGGCACGAGGCCGACTACACGAAGGACTTCGTTCGCGAGCAGGAGACGCGCGGTGATTTCCCCGGCGGTCTCAAGGATCTCGACACCGATAACCCGGATGTCAAAGAGGCGCTGATCAAGTCGTTCGAGTACTGGATCGAGGTCGCCGACTTCGACGGCTTCCGGATCGACACCGTCAAGCACATCGATCGTCCCGAGGTCGCGCAGAACGTGCGTGGCTTCTGGGGTGAGTTCAACGACCGGATGCGCGCGAAGGCGGTGTCGCTCGGCAAGCAGAACTTCTTCATCTTCGGAGAAGGCTTCGACGGCAACGACGAGCTGATCGGCAGTTACACGTTCGGTGGCAGCGATGCCGCCGGCTCGTTCGGTCGCTTCGACTCGATGTTCTACTTCTCGCAGAAGTACCGCGGCATCGACGCGGTGTTCGCGCAGAACCAGCCCACCGCGAACCTCGAGTGTCTCTACAACTCGCGGATGGGTCGGTCCTCGCCCGGCACCGCCGCGTTCTGCGCGGCGAATGGCTTCCCCGCCGGCCCGACCTACCAGGCCGTGCCGCATGCGATGCCCGAGCGCGGTGGCGTCGGCCTCGCACCGGCAAACCTGATGGTGAACTTCCTCGACAACCACGATCTCCCGCGGTTCCTGTTCGATAAGCCGGACGCCAACGTGCTGCGCGCGGCGCTGATG
>JACCYD010001289.1 GCA_013696695.1 Deltaproteobacteria bacterium
CGACGCGACCCTCGCGCCAGTACGCCTCGCCTCGGTAATACAGCGACCCCGCGATCGCGCGCAGATGCGTGGCGGTGATCGGAAACGCGTCACTGATCGTCGGCGAGAACACGAGCAACACACTCTAGCCGAGCTGTTCGAAATCGCGACGACGATCCTGGCGAATCGATGCGAAAGATCTCTGTTGCATAAAGACTGCAATAAATATGAAATGACTGCAAAGGCGAACTACGCGATGTCTCGTGGCTACCAGAGCAGTCTCCGTACCCGACAAGCCGCCGCGACGCGGGATCACATCGTCACGGCGCTGGTCGAGGAGCTCGGATCGAGCGCCGAGCTCTCGATCGAGCGGGTGGCCGAGCGTGCTGGCGTCTCGGTTCGCACCGTCTATCACCACTTCCCGAATCGCGCAGCGCAGGCGGCGGCCATCGCGACGTATCTCGATGCGAAGCAGCCGGTCGAGCCGCCGCCGAGCTCGCTCGTCGAGCTGCCGGTGCTCGCCGCGCGATTGCTGCACCACGCGCTCGCGAACATGAACGAGCTCCGCGCGCAGCTCGACTCCCAGGTGGCGAAGCTTCGCGAGCCGCGGCGGCGCGCACGCGAACAGGCGATCGCGCGCGCGGCCGCGAAGCAATGCGAGCCTGCGGTGGCGAAGCTCGTCGGTGCTGCGATCGCCACGCTCGTCAGCCCGGATCTCGCCGCCATGCTCGTGGATCGCCACAAGCTCGATGCTGCCGCTGCCGAGACGACGATCGCGTGGCTCGTCCAGGTCGCCGTCGATGCGGTCCGCAATGGCGACGTGCCGGCCTCGTCGCTGAAGCGAACGCGGCGGAGCTAGTTACTAGAATCTGCCATCGAGCCGGGGCGGTCGTGTATCGTCGATCGATGCACCGCCGGCTCGTGTTCGCCGTCGTTGCGGTGGCGGGATGTTATCGACCGGACGCCGAGCAATCGTGCGAGATCGCGTGTGACCTCGGTGCGGGAAGCCAGGCGGTGTGTTTGTCGGGAATGACGTGCGTGGGCACGACGTTCCTCGAGGGCACGTGCGCGGGTGCGGATGTCGCTACCTGTGCCTCCGCGGCTCCGTCCGTGGCGGGCCAAACGTTCGGGCTGCCTGTTCCGCTGCTGATGGCGCCTACCGAGGAGGACGACCCATCACTGACGGGCGACCTGCTCGAGCTCTACCTGCTGAGCAGCACCGATCTACTCGTGGCCACGCGGCCAACTCCGGCGGATGAGTTCTCCGCACCCGTCCCGATCACCGAGCTCGACAGCGATCTCACCCAGCTTCGGCCGTGTGTCTCCACGGATGGCCTCACGATCTTGTTCGCGCGTCGACTCGTCGGGGAGCCAAACCACGACGACATCTTCATGTCTACACGTGACTCGCGTAGCGCCGTGTGGGGCGCACCGATGCCATTGCCGGGAGACATCAACACGACCGACAACGAGCTCCCTGCCTGGCTCTCGCCCGATGGCTTGACCTTGGTCTTCGAAGCCGAAGCCGAGGCTGGGCCACACGATCTGTTCGTCGCGCACCGAGTTGATCTGAACGCCGAGTTCGTACGAGGTGCGGCGCTGCCGGTGATCAATGGACCCGACAACGACGGCCGAGGCGGGTTCGATGCCACGGGCACGATCTTTGTCTTCGAGTCCGACCGCGTTGACACGACCGCGATCTATGAAGCCGTCTTCGACGGTGCGACCTGGACCGTGATTCCGCATCCCGAGCTCGACTCGACCCGAGTCGACGGGACTCCGTGGTTGTCGCCCGATGGCCGGATGGTGGTGTTCTCGAGCAATCGCGCCGGCACTGGAAGTAACGACGACCTCTTCGTCACGACGCGTTGAGGCGCCGGGCTCAGGATCTAGTTATTTGGTGACGAACGTCGTCGACATCGAGCCGACGTTGCCGGCGCTGTCGGCGACGCGCACCGCGAGCGTATGCGTGCCCTTGGTCAGGCCCGCCGGCAGGTCGATGCGCAGGTCTTCGCCGGCGTCGTCGAACAGGCCGTCCGCGGTCGTGCCGATCTGCCACGGACCGTCGTCGATCGAGAATGCCATCTCGCTGACCGTCGAGAGCGCATCGGTGGCACGCGCCTGCGCCTTCGGATACGTGACCGTCAGGTTCGAGATCAGCGGGCGCTGGTTGTCGATCGCGAACAGCGTCGACGTCGCGCTCGACGTCAGCGCGCGATCGGGAGAGTTCGCGGGCGCGTCGGAGGCGGTGACGCGCAGGCGGTACCAGCCGTCGGGATAGGTCTCGGTGTTCCACTCCCACGATGTCGTGGTGAGCGGCGCCTTGCCGGTGGTGATCGGACGCCAGTTGGCCTCGCCGTCGCGGCGAGCCTCGAGCGTGTAGACGGTGTCGTCGCTG
>JACCYD010001328.1 GCA_013696695.1 Deltaproteobacteria bacterium
GCCTTGCCGGACAGATCGCGCAGGTAGTAGAGGCGCGCCTGGTGGACCTGGCCGCGCTGGATCACTTCGATCTTGTCGATGTTCGGCGAGTTGTCGGGGAAGATTCTCTCGACGCCGACGCCGTAGGAGATCTTTCGAACGGTGAACGTCGACCGCGAGCCCTTCGAGACCCGGCGAATGCACACGCCTTCGAAGGCCTGGAGGCGCGTCTTCTCGCCTTCACGAATCTTCGCCCAGACCTTGATCGAGTCGCCCGGGCGGAACTCCGGCAGGGCGGCTGTGCGGCGTTGGGACTTTTCGATCGATTCGAGAATTGCGGCGCGCATGACTAAACCCTTGGTTGGACGCGGAGTTCTGCCAGAGATCAGTGAGCGCCGTCAAGGCGTACGACCGAACAGACGGTCGAGCAGGATCGCTGCGGCGCTGCGGACCGAAAGATGGTTCCAGTCCGAACTGCCCTCGATCGGTGCAAGCATGCGAGACACGCCAGGAATCAGCGAGTCTGCGAGGCCCCATCCGGTGCCGAGAAGGATCAGGATCGGGTTTGGCGATAACGTCGCCTCCGCGCGCAGCGCCTCGGGCGTCTGCCGGGTCGCGGCCGGAAACGACTCCGCGCGCGCCGACGTCGCGACGACCAGCGGTGCGACGCCGTGGCGATCGGTGATCGCGGCGATCGTCGTGTCGATCGAATCGGCCGTCTGGATCAGCGCGAGCGCATCGCCGCGACCGCCACTCTTCGGCGGCGTGCGTACTTGGTTCTCCTGCGCCCAGAGGCCGGCGATGTACTCGGCCTTCTCGCGCTGCACGGTCACCGGCGTGATCAGGTGATAGCCCGCGAGGCCGTACGTCAGCGACGAGCGCGCGATGTCGTGGATGTCGAGATTCGTCATCGACGTGGTGACGACCTTGCCGGTGCGATCGGTGACCGGATGATGCACGAGCGCGATATGCGTGCGCGCGGCGAGCGGTGCGACCAGCTTGCGATCGGCCGCCGTCGGCGCGAAGCGCGCGAACAGATCCGGACGATGTTGCGCGGTGCGTTCGATCGATCGCTGCCGGCGCCACGCCGCGATCGCTGCGTGGTTGCCGCCGAGCAACACCGGCGGCACATCGAGCTCTCCTAGCTTCGCGGGGCGCGTGTATTGCGGATACTCGAGCATGCCGTGCGAGTGCGATTCCTCGTCGGCGGAGGTCGCTTCGCCGAGCACGCCGGGCACCAGCCGCGAAACGGCATCGATGACGACCAGCGCCCCGAGCTCGCCTCCGGACAGCACGTAGTCGCCGATCGAGATCTCCTCGTCGATCGCGAGCTCGATCACGCGCTCGTCGATACCTTCATAGCGACCGCACACGAGCACCAGGTGCTCGCGCGTCGCGAGCTCGCGCGCCTTGTGCTGGGTGAACGGCGTGCCCGCCGGCGAGAGCAAGATGCGGTGCGGCCGTGGCGTTGCATCGGCCGGCGCGACGCTCGCGATCGCAGCCAGTAAGGGCTCCGGTTTCATCACCATGCCGGGCCCACCCCCGAACGGCGTGTCGTCGACGCTGCGATGACGATCCGTCGTGAAGTCTCGCGGGTTCACCGTGGCGACGGTGATCGTCCCGGCCTCGCGTGCGCGCCCGACCACACCCGCGGCGAACGATGGCTCGATCAGCTCGGGCAGGATCGTGACGACGGTGAACTTCACATCACTCCCCGCGTCGCTTGCCCCGCACGATCGGCGAATCGGGCATGCCTTCGGGCGGCGTCACCGTGACGAGGCGAGCCTCGAGATCGATGTTGGGCACCAGCTGATCGACGAGCGGCAGCATGCGCTCGACGCCACCGTCGTGGATGACGAGACGATTCTGGAAATCGGCCTCGACGGCGACGATCTCGCCCCACGGAGTGCCGTCGGCGAGCTGGACCTTGCAGCCGATCAGGTCGCTGAGCAGCACGTCGTCTTCGGACAGCTCGAGCGCCTCGCGCGCGACCTCGACCTTGCGACCGCGGAAGGCTTCCGCTTCGGTGCGCGTGTTGACGCCCGCGAGCATGACGAGCCATGCCTTCGGCGTCGGCCGCACCGCGGCGATCTCGTGCTCGACGCCGTCGAGCCAGATCGTGTCGACGCGCTCCAGCACCGTGGAGTCCGGATCGTGCGTGACGATCGAGATCTCGCCACGAATGCCGTGGGCGCGCGAGACTCCGCCGATCTCGATCCGCGGATCACCCTTCATGGGGTGCGGTCACCGGGCTGTTATTCGAGGATCTCGACCAGCGTGCGCTTGCGAGACCGAGGAGCCACTGCCTGGACGATGGTGCGCAGCGCGCGGGCGGTCTTGCCGCCGCGGCCGATGACCTTGCCGAGATCCGTTTCCGCGACCTCGAGCTCGTAGACATTGGCCTGGCGCTCTTCGACGAGCTCGACCCGGACTTCATCCGGCTTGTCGACCAGGTTGACCGCGAGGAAGCGGATGAGCTCGGCGAGATCGGCGTTGCTATCGGGCCGACCTCCACCGTTGTCACGTCCGCCGTCGCCGCGATCATCGCGCTCGTCGCGCTCGTCAGGCTCGTCGGGCATCATGCGGCTTTCGGTGCAGCCGGAGCTTGTCTCGCAGTACGACGGATGATCGCTGCGAGCGTCCCCGAAGGCTGCGCGCCGACGCTGATCCATTTCTGGTAGCGCTCGGAGTCGAGCTTCAGAGCTTTGGTAACGGGGTGATAAGTGCCGAGCAGCTCGATGAACTTACCGTCGCGCGCTTTGCGCTTATCTGCCGCAACGATGCGGTAGAACGGAGACTTCTTCTTGCCTTGGCGGGAGAATCTGATCGCGACAGCCATAAGCCTTCTCTCTTGAGAGCGCGGGAATCTACCCAGCGCGGTATGTGCTGTCAACCGTGCTATATCCCTACGCGATGCAGCGCCGACTGAGCCTCGGATGCTTCCTGATTGCGGCGGCTTGTTGCTCGAAAACCGACGTAAAAAGTAACGGTTCGGGCTCTGGACCGGTGTCGGCCCCCGCAGGTGCGGCACCGAAACCCACGTTCACGCTGTTCGCGCTCGCCGAAGTTCGCGGTCAGATCGGCCCCTGCGGGTGCACGAGCGACCCGCTCGGCGACCTGTCGCGGACCGCGCGGCTGGTCACCGATGCCCGCGCCGCGGGTCCCGCGCTGGTCGTCGATGCCGGCTCCCTCCTCTATTCGAAGTCGCCGGTGCCGGCGCATCTCGACGCGCAAGAGGAGCTCAAGGCCGACTTGATCGCCACCACCTATAAGACGGAGCTCGCGGTCTCGGCGCTCGGCCTCGGCCCGGCCGATCTGCCGAAGGGCACGTCGAAGCTCCGGCTGCCGCGCACGCTCGCGAACGTCGCGGCGCCTGGCGTCGAGTTGCTCGC
The DNA here is from genome assembly GCA_013696695.1 of Deltaproteobacteria bacterium. GTDB lineage: Bacteria > Myxococcota_A > Polyangia > Haliangiales > Haliangiaceae > JABFXX01. The sequence continues at coordinate 3,372 of JACCYD010001328.1, forward strand.
GCCGGTGATCGTCGACGCGCCGGCGCTGACGGGCGGTACGAAGGTCGGCGTGTTCGCCGTCGCGATGCCCGCGATGGTGCCGGGCCTCGACGGTCGCGATCCCGTCGCCGACGGCAAGCTCGCGGTCGCCGATCTGAAGAAGCGCGGCGCGCAGGTCATCGTCGGATTGATCCAGGCGACCTCGAAGAAGGATGCCGTGCAGATCATGCGCGGTATCGGCGGCATCGATCTCGCGGTCGCCGGCCTCGGGCAAGCCACGCCGGAGCCAGAGCGCATCGAGGTCGAGCCGCAGAAGGTGGGCGATGGTTGGATCGTGGTGCCGGCGAATCGCGGCCAGGTGGTGTCGAAGCTCGAGGTCACGTTGCGTGGCACCGGCCCGCTCGTCGATGCCGTCGGGGCCACGGCGGCTACTGCGAAGCTCGTCAGCATCGACAGGCGGATCGCCGGGCTCGAGGACGATCTGAAGAAGTTCGCCGCGGATCCGAAGGCCGATCAGGCGTTCGTCCGGACGACGAGGTCCGAGCTCGCGCAGGTGATCAAGCAACGTGACGATCTGAAGGCGCGTCCGCTCGTGGTGCCGGATACCGGCTCGTACTTCACGCTCTCGCAGGTCCGCATCAACAAGGCGCTCGCGTGCGCGAAGTCGGTCGACGATCGCGTCACCGAGTTCTATCGCGCGGCCGGCGAAGCGAACGTCAAGGGCGTCACGCGAAAGCCTCCCGACCCGCCGAAGGGCCAGCCGAGCTTCGCCGGTCTCGCGCAATGCGAGGACTGCCACGCCGACGCCGTGAAGTTCTGGAAGACGACGCGGCACGCGGAGGCGTGGAAGACGCTCGTCGAGCGCGGCCAGCAGTTCGACTTCTATTCCACGAGCTGTCACGTCACCGGCTGGGAACGGGCCGGCGGCTCGAACCTCGCGTTCAACGAGCCGCTGCGCGACGTGCAGTGCGAGGTCTGCCACGGGCCGTCGTCGATCCATGTCGCGAAGGGCGGCGAGGAGAAGCCGTTCGCGACGCTGCGCGCGCCGGCCGAGGCGCTGTGCGCCGACCAGTGCCACACCACCGAGCATAGCGACACGTTCCAGTACACCGCGTACCTGCGCGACATCCTCGGGCCGGGTCATGGCGAGGCTGCGCGCAAGAAGCTCGGCGACGGCCCGACCGGCGCGCAGCTCCGCAAGGCCGCGCTCGACAAGGCCGGTCGCACGCTCGGCGCCGGTTGCTCCCGGTGAGTCAGCGCGCGCGAGCCTCGCGCGCGATCCTCGCGCTCTTGCTCGCGATCGCCGCGTGTAGCTCGCCGGCGAAACCTCCCACCAAGAAGCCACCGCCCAAGGCGTGGTCCGGCACGCAGACGGGCCTCGCCACCTGGTACGGCGGCAAGCACCACGGCGGACCCACCGCATCGGGCGAGCGCTTCGACAAGCGCGCGCTGACCGCGGCGCATCGCACGCTGAAGATGCAAACGCGGGTGCGCGTCACCAACAAGAAGAACGGACGCTCGGTGATCGTGCGGATCAACGATCGCGGGCCGTTCGGGAACGCGAAGCGCATCATCGACGTCTCCGAGAAGGCCGCCGAGGTCCTCGACATGATCGAGGCCGGTGTCGTGCCGGTGACCGTCGAGATCATCAAATGATCTTCCTCGAAGCTGCGCAGGTTCTTGACAGTTGTTCGATGCGCCTCGTGGCAGAGGTGATCAGGTGACGAGCTTGCTCGAGCTATCCGGGCTGACCAAACGCTACGGCCCGATCACCGCGCTCGCGGGGGTCGATGCGATCGTCGAGGGCAAGATCATCGGGCTGCTCGGCCCCAACGGAGCCGGCAAGTCGACGCTGCTCAAGTGCCTGCTGGGCCTGATCCCGTACGAAGGCCACGCCAAGGTGCTCGGGATGTCGGCAGCGACCCACGGCCTGGAGATCCGCGATCGCGTCGGCTACATGCCGGAGCAAGAGTCGTTTCTATCGGGCATGAACGCCGTCGAGCAGTGCACGTATGCGGGCGAGCTGTCCGGCTTGCCGCGCAACGAGGCAATGCAGCGCGCACACGCGGCGCTGTACTACGCGGGCGTCGAGGAGAAGCGCTATCAGCCGATCGACGGCTACTCCACCGGCCTCAAGCAACGCGTCAAGCTCGCGCAGGCGCTGGTCCACGATCCCGAGCTGCTGTTCCTCGACGAGCCCACCAACGGGCTCGATCCGCGCTCGCGCGACGACATGCTCGAGCTGATCAGCGAGCTACCGGCGCGGCGCGATTGCGCGATCGTGCTGTCGACGCACCTGCTGCCCGATGTCGAGCGGATCTGCGATCGCGCGCTGATCATGCATCGCGGTCGGGTGCGGTTCACCGGGACAATCAACGAGCTGCGCTCGGACGGTGGCGGCGATCGCGAGCTGGTCGTCGAGGTCAAAGCCGAGGCCGCGCGATTCGCCGAGGCCCTCGCGTGCGCCGGCGCGACCGCCAAGCCGACCTCGCCGATCGCGCTCGAGGTCGACCTGCCCGTCGATGCGACCACCGCGTTGCTCTTCCGGACCGCGCGCGACGCCGGCATCCAGGTGCGCGGCCTCGCGGCGCGGCGCGAATCGATCGAGGCTGCGTTTCTGCGGGTGATCGGCCGAGGTGGCAGCGCCCTCGATGGCGGCGACGGCGCACAGGAGCCGTCGTGACCGAACCGGACGTCCCCGCACCTACCGGCACGATCCACGATCTCGGCTACCGCCGCTACGAAGGCGCGCGCCGCAGCGATCGGTCGCGCTGGCGCGTGATCGCGCGGCACCAGGTCGCGATCGCGTGGAAGACGTGGTGGCGGTTCCGCGCGCCGCTCGGCCTCGCGATCATCGCGATGTCGATCACGGCGGGCATGATGATGTTCGCGAGCGAGCGCAAGTCGAGTCTTGGCCGCGCGCAGATCTTCGCGCAGCGATTGATCGACACCGCGTTGCCCGAGGCGATCATCTGGTTCTGCCGCGTCGGCTTCCTGGCGAGCCTGACGCTCGGCGCCACGATCGTCGCCAGCGACATCCAGAGCGGTGCGTTCACGTTCTACTTCGCGCGCTCGACGCGGCCGCGTCACTACGTGATCGGCAAGCTGGTGGGGCTCGGCGCGTTGACGGCGCTGATCGTCGCCGCTGGTCCGCTCGTGCTCGCGGGCTTGCGGCTCGGTGTCGCCGATAACACCGACGAGCTGGTCGAGCTGCTCCCGGTGATTCCGAAAACGCTCGCGGTCGGCGGCCTCGCAACGCTCGCGTATTGCGCGGTCCCGCTCGGCTTCTCTGCCCTGCTTCCGAACCGCCGGCACGCGCTGGCGTTGTGGGCCTCGTACTATCTGATCTTCGGCGCGATGGCGTACGCGCTCGCGCACGTCGCATCGCCCGCGATCGGTGCCCTCGACCTGCCCGTCGATGCGACCACCGCGTTGCTCTT
>JACCYD010001364.1 GCA_013696695.1 Deltaproteobacteria bacterium
CGCTCGGCGCGACGTATCCGCACCATCACTTCGAGCACACGCACGACCAGTGGCTCGCCGGTGGCCTCGGCGTGCTGTCGCGCTGGCCGATCATCAAGATCGACACGCTCACCGAGGGTGGGGGGCCGTTCTTCGCGTGGCGCGTTGTCGTCGATGCGCCGGGCGGACCGCTGCAGGCGCTCGATGTCCATTTGCGTCCGCCGATGAGCGACGGTGGAAGCTGGGTCGTCGGCTATTTCTCGACACGCGGCGCGCGGCAGCGCGAAGCGCTCGCGCATGTCGCCAAGCTCGATCCCGCGTTGCCGGCGCTCGCCGTCGGCGATTTCAACGAGGAGGACGAGGGCATGGCGATCGGCGTGTTCGTCGAGCGCGGCTTCACCAACGCGTTACCGCTGTTTCATCCGAGCGCGACGACGTGGCAGTGGCCGGTCGGCGATCGCACGCTGCGGTTTCGCCTCGATCACATCCTCCACGACAAGCGGTTTCGGGCGGTCAACGCCGGCGTCGTCGATGCCGGTCGCTCCGATCATGCACCGGTGTGGGCAGATCTCGAGCGACGCTAAGCGAAGGCGAACGCCGGGATCTCGGTGAGATGTTCGATCATGCGGCCGCGCGGATTCGCTTCCACGAACGCCCGCTCGTACGGCGGCGTGCGTGGCGACGCGACCAGCCCGACGCGTGCTCCGAGCGCGAGCGGCATCGCGAGATCGAGCTCGAAGATGTCGCCGATCACGACGAGCTCCGCGAACGTGGCGCCCGCGGCGTCGAGGATCGCCTTCAAGATGTCGTGATACATGCGGCGGCGCAGCAGCACAGGGCGCGAGAGGCCGGGCAGGGCGAGCTCGCGATCGGCGCCCGTCCACGCGTCGTCGACGTCGAACTTGCGTGCGTGGCCGCGGACGCGCGAGGTCAGCCACGCGACGCCGCCGCTCTCCGCATCCAGCACTGAAACCTTGCCGGCGACCGCGTGGGTGTCGGAGTTGGTGACGATCCAGGCATCGCGGCCAGCGAGCCCGCGCAGCACTTCCCCGGCACCCGCGCGAAACACCGGGCGGCCGAGCGTCTTGGCGTAGTTGTACTTGTAGAGGACGCCGCCGAGCAGCTTGCCGCGATCGGCCGGATCCTTCATCACGCCGAAGCGATCGAGGATCGCATGCGCGATCGGCACCATGCGCAGGTACGGATCCACCGTCGCCGGCGCCACCGCGCGCCCCATCCACAGGAACGGGTGCTGTTCGGGGGCCTCGGCGAGCTTGGCCTCGATCTGATCCGCGATCGCGAGCACCTCGGCGTCGCCGGCATCACGGCCGACCAGCGAGCACAGATCCTCGAGGTAGCCATCGCGAAACGGACGACCCTCCGCCTCGGCATCCGTCATCGTGCCGTCGAAATCGAGGGCCAGGACCGTCATCGCGGCGACCCTATCACTCCGCGACCGAGACGTAGTAGTGCGTCTCGCCCTCGACGGAGTCGTCCGGTTCCTTTTGCTCTTCGGCGGTGGCGAACGGAAACTTGGCCGTCACCGCGCGGATGGTCTGGGCCGAGAGGAAGTTGCGGTCGAGGGCGAGCGCCTTCAAGCGCGGGAACGATTTTGCCGAGGCGATCAGCGCCTCGGCGCCGAGCTCGGTCAGCGTGCCGCGCGACAGATCGAGCGACTCGAGCTTGCCGGCGATCTTCGAGCTGGTGAGGGCGATCGCGATCTCGTTCTCGAGCTCGGCATTGCACAGCCCGAGGTGGCGCAGGTTCGGAAATGCCGAGCCATCGAGGAGCTTGGTCAGTCCCTTGATCGAGGCATCTGCGTGGTAATCCGTGGAGCCGAACCACAGCTCGAGCTTCTCGAGCTTCGGCAACTTCGCCGCGAGCACGGCGGCCAGGCGCGCCTTCGATAGCGAGCAGGTCTCGATCGTCAGCTCGCGCAGCTCCGGCAGAGCGAGGCCGCGGAGCCCGAACGTCTCCTGCTGGCGCCAATGTTCCTCGCCCGAGTGCAAGAACAGCCGGCGCAGCCGTGGAAACGTCTTGCTGATCCGCTTCGCCACATCGCCGATGCAGTGGTGGGCCATGTTGATGTTGCGGTCGACGTCGTCGCCGAGCCGGAGGCTCACCAGGTCGGCGGACCACGCGAATTTCTTCGCCTCGTCGAGCACCGCCGGAACATCGGTGTCGTTGTGGTCCCAGCGCAGCATGCCGATCCGCAGCTCCTCGAGCGCCGCACACGCCGGCTGTGCGAACACGGTGCGCGCGAGCTCGGCCGGGTCGAAGCTGGTGTCGTACCAGTCGTGGTTGTTCTCGAGCCGGAGCCACTGCCACATGCCGTGGCGCCAGCCCATCTTCGCGAGCTCGTGGCCGGGAAAGCCGAGCTTGTCGATGATCCTGGCGGCGGCCGCCTTCTTGTTCGCTTGCGAGAGCACGATCAGCTCGCCGAGCGGGTTGCCCTGTTGCTGGAGCCAATCGGCGTAAACCTGATAGACGCCGGGGTCGTCGCGGTTCGCGCGGATCGCCGCCTCGAGCGCGGGATTGCGCGGCGTGTCTTTCGCGGGCGCCACGCCCGGGCGCGCCGGATCGCGATAGCCCTTGGCGATCAGCTCGGCATGAAACGCGTCGTGGGCGGTCTTGGCCTTCGCGGGGGTCCGGTAGGTCTTCGACAGCTGCTTGGACGCCACGTTGGTCTGGCCCCAGAGCTTCTGGAACTTCTTGTTGTCGAGGATGAGCTCGAACCAGTGCGTCGACGTTCCCTTCGCGAGCTCGAGGCGCACTACTCCGCGACCGAGACGTAGTAGTGGGTCTCGCCCTCGATCGAATCGTCGGCTTCCTTCTGGTCGGCGGTGACGGCGTACTTGAAGGCCTTCTTCACGGCGCGGATCCCAGCCGGCGACAAGAAGTTCTTGCCGACGTTCAGCGCCTTCAGCTTGCCGAACGAGGATGCCGACGAGATCAGTGCTTCCGCGCCGACGTCGGTCATCGTCCCCATCGACAAATCGAGCGATTCGAGCCGCCCGGCGATCTTCGACGACGCGATCGCGATCGCGATCGCGTTCTGGAACTCCGCGTTGCGCAGGCCGAGGTGCTTGACCGTGCCGAACACCGCGCCGGCGAGCAGCTTGGTGAGGCCCTTGATGTTCGCGTCACCGTCGTAGTTGGGCGTGCCGAACCACAGCTCGAGCTTCTCGAGCTTCGGCAGCTTCGCCGCGAGCACCTGGGTGAGTCGCTTCTTCGACATCGAGCAGGTCTCGATCACCAGCTCGCGGAGCTCGGGCAGGTCCAATCCCGAGAGCCCGAACGTCTCGGTGGTGCCGCCTCCGTCATACGCGCTCGAGTGCAGCGTGAGCTGGCGTAGCTTGGGGAACGCCTTGCTGATCGGCTTGCCGACGTCACCGATCTGGTGGTGCGCCATGTCGATGTCCGAATCCACATCGCCGAGCTTGAGCTTGGGGAGGTCCGCCGCCCATGAACGCTTCTTCGCCTCGGCGAGCACCGCCGGCACGTCGAGATAGTTTTGTTCCCAGCGCAGGATGCCGATCCGCAGCTCCTCGAGCGCGGCGCACATCGGCTGGGAGAACACGCTGCGCGAGAGGGCCACTGCATCGAACTTGTTGTCCATCCAGTTGCCGCTGTTCTCGAGCCGGAGCCACTGCCACATGCCGTGCCGCCAGCCAAACGTCGCGAGTCCCTTGCCGGGCAGGCCGAGCTTGTCGATGATCTTGGCAACCGCTGCCTTCTTGTTCGCCTGGGACAGCACGATCAGCTCGCCGACCGGGCTGCCCTGTTGCTGGAGCCAGTCGGCGTACACCTGGTAGGGCCCCGCATCCTCGCGATTCGCGCGGATCGCGGCCTCGAGTGCAGCATTGCGCGGCGTGATCTTGGTCGGCGCCGCACCTGGTGCCATCGGATCTCGGTAGCCCTTCGCGATCAGATCCGCGACCGCCGCGTCGTACGCCGCCTTGGCCTTCGCCGGCGTGCCGTACTTCTTGCTCGCGTCTTTCGTGGGCAGCCCGTTACCGCCCGATTTGGTGCTGACGGTCGACTTGACGATGTCGAGCGTCGTCCACTTCAACTTCTTCCCTTCGAGCTCGAGCTTGATCATGGGCGCATCCAACTACGAACAACCCGCGCGTGTCGCGGCACCGGCGATGCAATTCACCAGGTCACGGATCAGCGCCTCTGGTACGTGATCGCGAGCTCCCCCTGCTCGAGCTTCACTGCGCCGACGGGGCCGGACCACGGCACCACGAACTGCACCTTGATCTGGTGCGTCGAATCGAAGAACGAGCCGTCGAGCATCGGTTCGAGCTCGACCTGGCTCTGACCGTTCGGCTTGAGCACGATGCCGACATTGCCGGGCGTCAGCTCGATCGTCGTGATCGAATCGATCAGCTGTTGCGGCACCTTCAGCGCGATCAGGCGCTTCTTCTCGTCGGTCGACAGGTCGTAGGTGCCGCTCAGGCGCGCGACGATCTCCGGATCGAGCGTGCCGCGCTCGAGCTCGTTCGGTTTGACCTTGCCGCCGAGCGCCGCCTCGATGGCCGCCTTGCCGATCGGATCGACCCGGATGTCCGCGACGTTTGTCCACGCGACCACGACGAGATCCGCATCGGGGATCCGCCAGTACATCGTGCCAAAGCCGTCGATGCCGCCGTTGTGCCAGACGGTCGATCGCCCGAGCACGTCCTGCGCGACCCAGCCGTACGCGTAATGATCGAGTGCCGGCGCGTAGAGCTTCGCGCGCGCCTTGGCGCCGAGGACCGCGTCGCCGGTGAGCGCGCGATGCCAGCGCATCAGATCGTTCGCCGTCGATCGGATCGCGCCGGCCGCGTACGGCAGCGACATGTCGATCGCATCCGCCGGCACGATGTCGTCGCCGTCGATTCGATACCCCTCCGCGCGGTCCGGCACGCCGACGGCATCCCCGACGACCGTGCGCTCGAGCTTCGCGGGCGCGAACAGCGCCTGCTGCAAATACGCGGCGTACGACATCCCGCTCGCGCGCTCGATGATCACGCCGAGCACGGCATAACCACTGTTCGAGTACGCGAACTTCGACCCCGGCTCGAAGTCGAGCGGCTTGTTCCAGAACAGCGCGAGCAGCTGCATCGGTGTGAACTTCTCGGCCTTG
>JACCYD010001370.1 GCA_013696695.1 Deltaproteobacteria bacterium
TCCTTGCCGAGCCGCATGATCGATCCCTTGCCGAATTGCTTGTCGATCGCGCCGAGCGCGATGTCGATGGCCTTGTCACGGGCCTGGTTGCCGGCGGCCGTGGGGCCCGCGGTCTGGACCAGACTCGTGCCGCCGCTAATGTCGCTCTTGTTGCTGGTCATGTTGGCCATCTGCGTTCTCCCTTAAAAATCAGTTCGGTATGTGCCCGCGCGGCCAGCCATCGTCCGTCTCGATCTCGGTCTCGACAGCTGCTTCGCGTGCCCCCACCTGTAGCTCCGACGTCTGACGTTTTGCCGACTCCGGAGCTGCGTTTGGGCCTGTTTTGAAGGTGACTCGATGGATCTCTCGATAGACAGAACCTGATGATTTCGTTTCGCTTTCGAACAGGGAGATCGCATCGATTCGGGTGTCACCGAACATTTGTTCTGCTAGGGGTAACACGACCTCTCGAATCGACGCCAGTTTCGGCGGAGTGTCTTTCACGCGACCGAGGGTCACGTGCGCGTGGAACGGCTTCCGATCTCCATACCCCAAGCGAGAGATCCCTCCCGCGATCCGGTTCGCCAGCGCGGTCAGCTCGCCTCCGTCCTCGACGCCGGCCCACACGACGCGTGGATTCTCGACCGAGGGGAACGCTCCGACGCGCGTGGTCCGGAACTTGATCGGAGCCGTCGCCACCGTCGCGACCTCGAGCGCGTCGTGCACCGCCGCGATCGCATCGATCCTCGTGTTGCCGAGGAACGCCAGCGTGACGTGATAGCTGACGGGCGCGACCCAGCGGATGTCGAACCCGGCATCCCGTGCGCGCCGCGCCAGCGTCTCAACTACACCCGAGAGGGCATTCGCCGTCGGCACCGAGACGCGTGCGCCGACGAACAGTCGCTTGTGATCGGTCATTTCTGTCTCCCGACGAGGGGGGAACCCTCGGCGACACCCCCGACGAGGGGGGAACCCTCGGCGATACCCCCGACGAGGGGGGAACCCTCGGCGATAATAGTTCGTGGCTCGAGCACCCACTTCGCACGCGCTTGCTCGATCGGATCCGATGACGGGATCGCGGCATCGATCATCGCGAGCGCCCACCACGCGGAGAGCAGGCGCACCTGATCGCGCGTCGACGGCCAGTTGAGCTTGCGGGTGACCACGCCGTCGATCCCTCGGCTCGCGAGCCCCAGCCACACGGTGCCGACGGGCTTCTCCTTGCTGCCACCGTCGGGACCGGCGATGCCGGTGATCGCGACCGCGTGATCGCAGCGAAACGCCGCGAGCGCCCCGACACACATCTCGCGCGCGGTCTCCTCGCTGACCGCGCCGTGGGCGACCAGCGTCGCGTGCTGGACGCCGAGCTGCCGCTCCTTCTCGTCGTTGATGTACGTGATCGCACCGCCGAGGAACGCCTTCGAGCTGCCCGGCATCCGCGTCAGCATCTCGCCGACCATGCCGCCCGTACACGACTCCGCGGTCGCCGCGGTTTGCTTCGCCTCTAATAGTCGCCGCATCACGCGCTCGACCATGGACTCGTCGCCGGCCGAATACAGCTGAGGCGCGAGCCGCTGGCGGATCTCGCGGTCGAGCCCCGCGAGCCGCGCATCTGCCGCGGCTTGATCGCGGTCGCGGCACACCAGCTTCACGAGCGTCTCGGGAAACTTCACTTGGTAGTGGATCGAGGTCCCCGGTACGTCGTCGACCAGCCCCCGGCAGGCCTGCGAGATCTGCGATTCGCCACGCCCGAACACGCGGTAGATCTGCCGGGCGATCACCTCGCGATCGGGCTGGAGGTCGCGGAGCTCGACCAGCCGGGCCCGCAGCCCTCGATCGACGATCGCATGGAGCTCGCGTGGCACCCCTGGCATGCAGATCACCGGCACCCCATCGAGCAGGGTCTCGAAACACGGCGCCAGCCCGACCGGGTTTTCATGCACGCGGGCGCCCTGGGGCACCCTCACCTGTCGCAGCTGGATGGGCGTCACCTCGACCCGGCCCGCAAACCAGGCCTCCATCCGTTGCCGTGCGGGCTGATCGATCTCGGGGGCGACGCCCAGCAGGCGGGCCAGCACGTCCACCGTCAGGTCGTCCTCGGTCGGTCCCAGGCCCCCGGAGCAGATCACCAGATCGGCTCGAGATGCCGCCAGACGCAGTGCAGTGGCCAGATCAGCGTCCTCGTCGTTGCAGCTGGTCATCCACCGCGTGGTGATTCCAAGGTCCCAGAGCTGGCTGGCGAGGTAGGACGAGTTGGTGTCCACGATCTCGCCGCGGCACAGCTCATCCCCGATCGTCAAGATCTCGGCGCGCATGCGAACACTCGATTGATAGCCCGGAACGTGAGGCGAAGGAACAACGGGCACTTCGGTTGACGCGCGATTCGTCGCTTGCCTATCATCTCCAACGGCGAACGCGTACGCGTCGCTCTTGTCCACATGAAGATCCGCTACGCCGCAAAGACTGACGTGGGCATGAAGCGGACCCACAACGAGGACTACTTCTCGTTGATCGAGGACGAGCAGTTGTTCCTCGTCGCCGATGGCATGGGTGGTCACGCCTCTGGCGAGGTCGCGTCGAAGATGGCCGCCGAGACGATCGGCGAGTTCTATCAACGCACACGCGAAGACGAAGACGCGACGTGGCCCTACAAGATGGACCGCTCGCTCTCGTACATCGAGAACCGGCTGGTCTGCGGCATCAAGCTCGCCAACCTCCGCATCTTCGAAACGTCGAACCGCGACCTTCGCTACAAGGGCATGGGCACGACGATCGTCTCGACCTTGGTGTCGGGCGACAAGATCTACGTCGGGCACGTCGGCGACTCGCGCGTCTATCGCGTTCGCGAGAACGGGATCACGCAGCTGACGCGCGATCACTCCCTGCTCGAAGATTACAAAGAAGCGAAGCCGGACATGACCGAGGAGGAAGAGCGCAACTTCCCCCACAAGAACGTCATCACCCGCGCGCTCGGCATGCGAGAGACCGTCCAGGTCGATATCCGCAGCCACCAGATCAAGTCCGGCGATGTCTACATCCTGTGCTCCGACGGCCTGTCGGGCATGATCGTCGACGATCAGATCTGTCAGATCGCGGCGAACGCGAAGAGCCTCGAGCGCGCGGTCGCCGAGCTCGTCGATGCGGCGAACCGCAACGGCGGTACCGACAACGTCACGACGCTGCTCCTGCAGTGTCTGGCGGCCTAGTGAAGTACCGCGTCCAATCGGGGAAGTTGACCGTCAAGGCGCGGTCGAAGATCCACGACACGACCACGGTGTGGGCCAAGATCACCGGCACCGTCGAGGCGGACGCCGACACCCTTGCAACCAAGGGCGCCACCGCGGTGTTCACCGTGGATATGACCTCGTTCGACGCCGGCGACTGGTTGAAGAACCGCAAGCTCAAGAGCGACTTCGAGATGGACAAGCATCCGCAGGCGAAGTTCGAGCTGCGCAGCGTCCGCGACGTCGTCCGCGACGGGCCCACCTTCACGGCGACCGCCGAGGGCGCCATCACCTGGCGGGGCAAGGAAGTCCTGGTCGAGCTGAAGGGCCAGGGTAAGCTCGACGGTGTGGGCGTTCAGGCCTCTGCGACCTTCGAGCTCGACATCAAGCGCCTCGGCCTCAGTGCCCCGCGCTTCCTGATGATCAAGATGGAAGACGAGGTCTCGATCGAGGTCTCGATCGCGGGCCCGATGATTCCCGCCGGCGGGGAGCCCGCCGCCGGTCCGGTGTCATGACGGGCAAGAAGATCGTCGGCATGCTCGGCCTGGTCGCCTCGATCGGCGGCGTCGGCACGATCGCCGTGATCATGGCGACCGGCGCGTGCGGCCGCAAGGAGCCGGAGTTCGCCGGCATCGGCAAGTACCGGTTCGGCCACACCACGCGCGGGGACGTCAAGGATGGCGTCTGCCAGCCGACGTCGATCGACGACGGCAAGCGCCAGGCGACGTGGTGCTTCGCTCTGCCCGCCTACAAGATCGCGAATCGCACCGCCGAGATCGAGCTCTACTTCGACGGCACCGAAGCCACCTCGCCGCTGATCGAGATCCAGCTCAAGGTGCGCGGTTGCCTCGAGCAAGATCTCGAGAGCTGGATGCGCACCGCGTTCGGCCCGCCGATCGAGAACACGCCGAAGCGCCTCTATTACAAGAACTCGTTCCTGTGGGCCGCGGCGCTGATCCCGAGCGAGCCCGGCCGTTGTCGCGTGCACCTGCTGCCTAATTCCGAGCTGGCGCAGATCGCCAAGGTCAAAGCGCTCTAAGGGATTGGTGGCGAGCTCGCCCAGTCGGCGTCGAACCGGGTCTTCACGATCTGCGTCTGCGTGGGCTCGAAGATCAGCGCACCGACCTCGCGATTCTTGGTCAGCGACGTCAGCGAGTAGTTCTCCGAGCCGATGAACGACACGCC
>JACCYD010001394.1 GCA_013696695.1 Deltaproteobacteria bacterium
CAAGGCCAGCATCGATGTGCTGCGGTACCGACGCGGCATGGACGAGTTCCAGCTGTGGTCGTTCATCCCGAGCGCCGCGAAGTACATCGGCAAGATGGGCGAGTCGCTCGTCGTCTACTACTGCACCGACGAGTGGTCGCACTTCTCGAGCGTCGATCGCGACAAGACGATGGCCCTCGAGCAGGACCTCTGCCAGCGCGCCGACATCGTGTTCACCACGGCGGCGACGCTGCTGGAGACCAAGCGCGTCTACAACCCCGAGACGCACCTCGCGCTGCACGGCGTCGATCAAGCACACTTCGCGCAGGCGCTCGATGACGCCACGCCGCTCGCGCCCGAGCTTCGCGACCTCCCGCATCCGATCGTCGGCTTCGTGGGCCTGATCCAGGACTGGGTCGACATCGAGCTGATCAAGTACATGGCCGAGCGCCACCACGACTGGACGATCGTCCTCGTCGGTAAATCGCTGGTCGATCTGTCATCGATCGAGCGGCTGCCGAACGTCAAGCTGCTCGGTCGCAAGCCCTACGAAGCGCTGCCGAACTACCTCAAGGGCTTCGACGTCGGCATCATCCCGTTCAAGCTCAACGAGCTCACCCGCAACGTCAATCCGATCAAGCTCCGCGAATACCTGTCCGCCGGGCTGCCGGTGGTGTCGACCGACATGTTCGAGGTCGCGCGCTTCGTGCATTCGCAAGGCGAGCTCGCCAACGCGTGCACCGTGGTCACGACCCACGAGGATTTCGACGCCGCAGTCGCGCGGGCACTCGTCGACGATTCCCGCGAGGCCAGGCGAGCGCGGTCCGATTCGATGCTCGTTGAAACCTGGGAGCGCAAGGTCGCGGTGCTCGGCGAGCACATCGCGCGCGTGCGCGCCAAGAAGCACTGAGTACACCTCCCCGCAAGTTGGTGATCACCTCCACTTCCACTTGCACCAGTCACTTCCCACTTGCACTTGCGAGTTAAGACCTGCACATCCACGTGAGATCACGTCCGCATCATGACGGTCAGCATCTTCACGATCTCGATCAACATGGCCTTGCCACCGGGATCGAGGTCCTGCTTCGGAACAGCTGATCGCCGAGCTTGCCCGCACCGCGCAGAATTCTCTCGATGATTCGCAGCGCGAGCTCGGCAAACAGGATGGCGACTTGGTACACGCGCAGTCGTTCGTGGTCGAGTATACGGGCGGAGTCGCGCGCATCAGCGCGAGGTTGCTACGAAGAGCAAGTGCAGGTCTTAACCGGCAAGTGCAAGTGGAGGTCGCCAGGGCAAGGGCAAGGAGACCGGGTTAGACCAGGACGGTGCCCGCGACCTTGTTCGCGCCGATCTGATCGATCGCGCGCCGCAGATCGCGGGTGGTCGTAGTCCGGGACTTCACCACCATCAACACCGCATCGGCCGCATCCGCGAGCAAGTTGACGTCGGCCGAGCCGAGCACCGGCGGTGCATCGACGACGATGTGGTCGTAGCCGGCGAGGCGAAGGCGCTCGATCGCGATCGCGAACGCAGGGCCGTCGAGCAGCTGAGTCTTCTCGATGCGCGGATTGATCGCCGCGACGTGCAGCCACAGCCCGGGAATCTCGACCAGGCTCCACGGCAACATCGGCTGCTGGCGGTGAGCCGCGAGCTGCTCCGCGAAGCACCACGGCGGGACGAACTTGAACGTCGTGGCGAGCTGCGGGCGACGCACGTGCGTTTCGACGAGCAGCACCTTCGCGCGACCGCACTCCGCGAGCGACAGGGCGAGGTTGATCGCGACGGAGGTCTTGCCTTCACCGGCACTCGCGCTCGACACCACGACGCACTGCGGCCGGCCGACCTCGAGGAGGTGATGGCGCAACACGCGGAACGCCGCCGAGCGCTCCGAATCGGGATCGATCACCAGCGACAGCCGCGGATCGTGCGCCTCGTCGGGGAGATGGTGCTGGGTCAGCCCGACCTCGGGTGGTGCGGCGCCGGGAACGAGTGCCTTCTGTTGCGCGACGTGCGCGGCGAGCGGCGCGGAGATCGCGGTCGGCTTGCCGAACAGCACGGCGGCGCTCTCGGGCTTGAGCGTCTGCAGCGGGTTGTCGACCCGCGTCGCCCCGGGATCCATCGGATCCGACGACTCGCGTGCGGACACCGGGATCATCGGCTGGGTGACCATCGGGAGAGGCGCGCGCCGTTCACCCGTCGAGGAGGGTGGCAGCTCGCCAAACTTACCGGGCTTGGTGCTCACGCGGCCTTTCTTCGTTTGCGGGAGAAGCCTTGCGAGGGCGGGATGACGGCGAGCACGGCGATGTCGAGCTGATCGAGATCCGCACGCCGATACAATCGATCGTCGATCACCGCGAGGCCAACTGCCAGCGCGAAGCCGAGCGACAGAAACAACACCATGCCGGCGATCATGAAGATCGTCTTGCCAGGGCCCGACGGGCGCACCGGCCGGAACGCCGGATCGACGACCGACAACCGGCCACCAGCCTCGGCGAGCTTGCGGCTGGCATCGAGCTGCGCGCGGAACGCGCTCTCGGCGAGGGCGTTGACGCGCTCGCGCTGCTGGTTGACGGAACGCCGGAGGTTGGTGTGCTCGGTCTCGAGCTGGACGATCCAGCTCGTGTTGTCGGTGCCAGCAGTTCGCGCGGTGGCGCCGGCCGCGCCGCGCTGGAGATCCCCGATCTGATCGTTGAGCCGCGCGAGCTCCTTCTGGAGCTTCACGCGATCCTCGGCGGTGGCGGGCGCGACGATGATGTCGTTGTCGGGTGGGATCGTGGCTTGCGCGTGACGCAGCCGCTGCTGCGCCGCCGCCACGCGATCCTGCGCCTTGATCACCGACGGGTGGCGATCGGTGAACTTCGACAGCGAATCCTCGAGCTCGCGATTCGCGGCCCCGAGCTCGCGCTGCGCTTCGGCGACGACGGCCTCCGCAGCGATGCGTTCCGCCGACGGCGGTGACGAGATCTTGACCGCGCCGCCGTCGGCCGGTGCGTCGAGGCGAGCCTGGATGCGCTGGCGCTGGCGCTCGAATGCGTAGAGCCGCGGGTTGCCGGTGGGCGTGATCTTCTTGGCGTTGGCGTCGCGCACCGCGCGGATCGAGGCGCCTTCGGACCCACCGGGCTGCGTCTCCTGCGCGAACTCCGGGTGCTTCGCGAGGAACGAGGCGAGGGCGAGCT
>JACCYD010000145.1 GCA_013696695.1 Deltaproteobacteria bacterium
CCATGCTGTCGAAGATCGTGTTTACGATCGCCTCCGCCTTACCGGCCGGCAGCTTCAACGTCTCTGAGATTTTCTCGATGAGCTCGGACTTTGTCACCGGTAACTCCGCGTAACTAGGCATAGGTTACGGAAGCCGTGAGGGTGAAGGCAAGGATAACGTCGCGAAATCTCGTTGCGCTGTCACTTACATAGCCGGGAGACGGCGCTGGCCATCCGAGGTAATCGCTCGATATGACGCAGGAAACGGGTAGGTTTGGCAGCGGTGGCGGGCGTAAAAGTCGACGAGATCTCTCCAACGAATTTCTCCGTTTTCGAGGCCCTTTCGAACTGCTTGAGAGGACAAGGAGATGCAGCGCTCGGCTCCTTTGGGGATCCGATGGCCACGCGCGACTCGCGCCTCGATTGCTAGTTGGGTGGGCGGAAGCTGGTTGAGATACCACGCCGATAGCGGCAACACCTCGGCGGTCTCGACGAGGGTCACCGCGATCGCCATCCCCGCGTGCCACCCGCACTCGACGCGACGCTGGTGCTCGCCCTTCGCGATCACGATCGCGTTGTGCAGCAGCGGCGTGATCGAGTTGCAGCCCGCGATCTTCGGCGTCGTCTCGGTGACGACGTGATACGCGAGATCGGATTTCGTCGTGTTCTCGATGTCGAGCACGATCGTGTCATTGGAGCGCTTCGCGATCAGGCGGAGCCCCGCAACGGTGATCGCATCTTTTCCTACCTCGAGGACCTGTCGACTCTCGTCGCTGCGAAACAGGAGCTTTCGCGACATGTCTTCGAGCGTCGGCACTCGAAGCGCAGCGGCTCCCGCGTCCTTCGCGAGATAATCCTGGTAGACGACCGGTGACGCGTTCGATTGCTCGGCGAGATCTTGCGACGTGCCGCTGATTTGCGGGACTTGCGAGGCGGGCTTGTCAGGCAATGACACGCTCCCGCAAAACCTGACGAGGGTGATGCCCAGAACCAGCACACCTGCTGCGCCAAATACGCTCGCTTTGAATTGAGCGTCCGAGATTGCCACTCGACGAGCTTACATCGCGCGGCACTAAAGGTTGACTCGATCCACGGACAAGAGCCTTAATCGTGACGTGCTTCGAGGGCTCGCACGCTTTCTAGCTCCGTTGATGATCGCGCTCGTGATCATCGGAGCCCGCACCGCAGACGCGAACGATCGCGTCGCGGAGCTGACGAAGCTGGTGTCGTCGAGCTCGAACGAGAAGACGCGCCTGTCCGCGGTGGCCGCACTCTCGCGCATCGATGACAAGCGCGCGATGAAGCCGCTGGTCACCGCACTGGGCGATCCGAGCGCGAAGATCCGTCTCGTCGCGGCGGTCGCTCTCGGCAAGCTCGGTCACAAGGCGGCGCTGCCGGCGCTGCGCTCCGCGGCGAGCGATGACGCCGATGCCGACGTTCGGACGAAGGCGCGACTTGCCGCCGTCACGATCGCCAAGGCCAACCAGCTCCCCGATCCATTCACCGCCGATGCAGCGGCAAGCGTCGATCCCCGCCCCCGCACCAAGGCCGGCTTCGGCAACGCGCCTCGCGCGCTCGTAGTGCGCCCCGATCTCTACGTGCTGATCAAGACGTCCACCGATGACTCGCCGGGCAAGGCCGACAAGAAGGCCCGCAAAGATCACGCGGACATCATTCGCGCGTCGCTTGCCGAGCAGTGCACCCACGCGGCGAACGTCACCTCGCAGGCACAGGTCGCGCAGCGCTTCGGGCTCGACCTCAAGAATGTCGACCTCTCGGTGGTCAAGCTCGATGTCACCCCGTCGGGCTCGTACATGGAGATCGAGGCGTCGCTGCGGCTCGCCATCTCCGACAACACGGGAAAGATGCTGTCGTTCGTGTCGGGCGGTGCGAAGGTCCAGGTCCCGAAGCGGACCTACGATCCGAAGTACCTGCCCACGCTCCGCAAGGAAGCGCTCGAGAACGCGATGCGCGGCATGTTCGACAAGCTGATCGCGCACCTCCGCAACCAGCCGCGCTCGTGACGGGCAACCGTTTCCGAGTGTGATCAGCGCCGGATCGCGCCGAGCCGCGCCGTGTTTGACGTGACGATTCGGGCTACGCTCGCGCGACATGCGGTTCTGCGTGGTGATGCTCGCGCTGCTGGTCGCGACGCCCGCGCTCGCGGATGACCCGCCCGCGCCCGCGCCGGCCAGAACGGTCACCAAGTCGCCGGCGCTGATCCAGGCCGTCGCGCCGGAGTACCCGCCAGCCGCGCTCGCTGCCGGCAAGACAGCGAAGGTAAAGGTCAAGATCTACATCGACGCGACCGGTGTCGTCACCAAGGTCGACGTGCTCGAGAAGGTCGGCGATGGCTTCGACGAAGCGGCGGTCGCGGCCGCGATGCAATACGTCTTCGACCCGGCGGAGATCGATGGCAAGCCCGCGGCGATCGCGGTCGAGACGGCGATCAACTTCGTGATCGAGACGAAACAACCCGACGAGCCACCCCCGCGCGCTCCACCAAAAACCACCACCGGCCCCCCGAATCACGCCGGTGGGATGGAGCAGCCGATCACGTTGCAAGGCGAGGTCGTCGAGCGAGGAACACGCCGAAAGCTCGCCGGGGTGATCGTCTCGATCAGCGAGCTCGGTCTCGACGTGGTGACCGGCGAAGACGGCACGTTCTACTTCCACGGCATCCCGCCCGGCGGCTACACCGTGCTCGCCGTCGATCCGAAGTACGACCGGTTGAAGCGCGGGATCGCGATCGCGAAGCGCGAGAAGATCGAGACGCGGTTGTGGATGCGACCGCGAGGCGGCAATCCGTACGAGACTGTCGTCGAGGGTGAGCGCGAGGTCCTCGAGGTCACCAAGCGCACGTTGCAGCGCCAGCAGCTGACCAGCGTGCCCGGCACATTCGGCGATCCGATCCGCGTGATCCAGACGCTGCCGGGCATC
Organism: Deltaproteobacteria bacterium; assembly: GCA_013696695.1. Classification (GTDB taxonomy): domain Bacteria; phylum Myxococcota_A; class Polyangia; order Haliangiales; family Haliangiaceae; genus JABFXX01. The sequence continues at coordinate 2,920 of JACCYD010000145.1, forward strand.
CAGCGCGCGCCATTCGGGCTCGGGTTACTCCTCGTGCGCGGGTCGAACCCGGACGATACCGGCATCTTCGTCGACGGTCACGAGGTGCCCTCGGTGTTCCACTTCCTCGGAGGTCCCTCGATCTTCAACGCCGAGATGCTCGAGTCGATCGATCTGTATCCCGGCGGGTTTCCTGCACGCTTCGGTCGCAAGCACGGTGGTGCCGTCGCGCTCGAGCTTCGACCCACCAAGTCCGACGGCATCCACGGCTCGGCGAAGGTCGACTTCATCGATGCCGGCGGCTACGTCCGTGCACCGATCACCAAGCATCTGTCGGTCGCCTTCGCGGGCCGGCGGTCGTACATCGACGCGTTCCTCGGCTTCGTGTTGCCGGAGCCCGCGCCCGGTGCGCAGCGGATCGTCACGCCCATCTACTACGACTACGCGACGCGGATCGACTACAACCTCGAGGAGGACGGTCGGGTCGGGCTGTTCGTGATCGGCTCGTCGGACACCTTGCGCGTGCTCGATCAGGATCCCGACGCCGAGGTGTCGACGGATCTCTCGAGCTCCGTGAAGTTCTTCCGGGTGATCGGCAACTACACGCGCTCGCTCGGCGGCGACATGCAGCTGACGCTGTCACCGGCGTGGGGTCGCGACACGTTGAGCTTCTCCGGCGCACAGGCCGAGGCCGCCGGGCCGTTCACCAGCCTCGCCATCGTCAACAACACGCTGTCGTATCGACTGCGCGCACACGGCCGGATGGACAAGCGCCTGACGCTCGATACCGGCATCGACCTGCTGTCGCGCGCCACCCGCTACGAGGCGCTGGTTCCGATCGACGACAACTTGATCAACTCGTCGGGGATCGATGTCGATCCGTCGAAGCTGTTTCGCGGCGCCACCACGCTCGGCGTTGGCACCTACGCCGATGTCGGCATCGACGTCACGACGAAGCTCAAGTTGATCCCGAGCCTGCGGCTCGACATGTACCTGATCGAGGGCCAGGACCGCGGCTCGATCGATCCGCGGCTGGTGGGTCGCTACAAGGTCGACAAGGAGTGGACGATCAAGGGCTACGTCGGCGAGTTCAGCCAGCCGCCGCAACCCGAAGCCGTCGATACCCGATTCGGCAACCCGAACGTCGGCATCGAGCACGCGACGCACTTCGGCCTGGGCTGGGAGTGGAAGCCTAGCCGGCTGTGGTCGCTCGATAGCGAGTTCTATTACGCGCGCCGCCGCGACCTCGTCGTGTTCACCAGCGACGTGGAAGCGAACGACGACGGCACGTTCTCCTACTTGAACTTCGTGAACGAGGGGCGCCGCGATTCGATGGGCTTCGAGATCATGATCAAGCGCGAGATCAGCGAGCGCATGTTCGGCTGGCTGTCGTACACATACAGCAAGGCGCACCAGAAGAACCGCGAACGCTTCGACCGCTTCGTGCCGACGGCGTTCGACCAGTCGCACGTGATGAATGCGGTGGCGAGCTACAAGCCGGGCAAGGGCTTCGAGATCGGTGCACGATTTCAGATGTCGACCGGCCGTCCCGACACGCCGATCATCGGCGCGACGTACGATGCCGATAGCGGTGGATACCAGGCGATCCGCGGCCCGACCCGTTCGCAGCGCACCCCGACGTTTCGCCAGATCGATGCTCGCGTCGAGAAGGTGTGGCTCTACAACACGTGGAGCCTCGGCCTCTACATCGACGTCATCAACGTCACCAACACCAAGAACGTCGAGGCGTTCGAATATGACTATCGGTTCAAGGAGAAAGCTCCCGTGACCAGCTTCCCCATCCTGCCGACGCTCGGCCTGCGAGGTACGTGGTGAGAGCCCTGTTGATTTGCCGACCCGGGCCGGCACTGATCACGTTCGTCGCCGCGTGTGCGTCGTTCGAGTCGCCGGACATCGTCATCGACACGCGCGTGCTCGCGATGTCGGCGACGGTGCCGGATCAAGTGATCGACATCGACCTGTCGATGGGGCAGCCGCAACCGGCCGACCTGCTCGATCAGATGGTGCCATCGACGATGTGCGCGCTGGTCGCGGATCCCACATTCGATCGCAGGTTGCGGTTCTCGATGACGCTGTGCCAGCGCTGCGATGAGGGTTGCTGTGAAGGGGGCGCACGCGTCGCGCTGACCGAAGGCTTCATCGAGGATCCCGACATCGCGATCCCGGCGCCCGAGATGTGCGCGACGGTCGAGCCCGACGGCAATCTCCTCGGCATCGTGTTGCAGATCCTGGAGGCCGATACGTTCATGGGCCTCGGCGGGATCGATTACGGCGTCGTGCTGCAAGTCGGTGGTGAAGGCGAGGATCCGGCGCTCGATCAGATTGCCGGCAAGACGCTGCGGCTGAACCCGCGGATCCCGGCGGAGGTCACCGCGAACGCCAATCCGTCACTGGACCGTTTCGACGCCGCGCCGTACACCGAAGACAGTCGGACGATGGATCCGTTCCCGCTGCCGATGGGCCGCTGTGTCGATCAGATCGCTCCGCTCGAGCTGGTCCCGACCCAGCGCGTGCGGATCACGCCGGTCGAGACGGAGGGGACCCGCGAGACGTACGTGGTGCCGACGATCGACGGTGAGGGGCAAACGTTCACCGAGAGTCCGACGTACCAGTGGCTCGCGGTCGCGGGGAGTTATTCGTCGGGGTCGACGGGCGGCCCGCGCGACTTCTCGGGCAACCCGGCACCGCTGTTCAGCGAGTTTCGCGCGCCGCGTGCCGAGGATCTCGACGGGCCCACCGACATCCCACTGTGGATCATCCAGCGTGACGAGCGGCTCGGCGCCACCTGGTACGAGACCTGTATTCGCGTCGTGCCGTAGTACGCTCGCGACTTGCGCAGCAATAGCCGGTTACCATCCGGAGATGCGCTGCCTCGTGATCGTGTGTCTGTTGAGTGGGATCGCGAGCGCCGATCGGGTGGTGACGCAGGGGAAGGTCGACGACTGGACGCTGTTCGAGACCGAGCGGCGAACCGAGCGGGGCATGGTCAAGGAGCGAGCGATCGCGATCGTCGCGCCGTCCTCCGCGCTGGGCGTGGTGCGGCTCGCGTGGTTTGTCGGCGCCAAGGACAACGAGCTGTTCTGGCGCGCCGACGACGTTCGTGGGCACGTGACGTTCGTCGGCATCGAACCGACCAAGCGAGAGAAAGCGACCTGCAAGGTCGGGTCGAGCTTCGCGTGCACCAAGCTGACGTACAGCGGCGAGATGTGGCCGCAGGAACCAGGCGTGGTGACGGCGACGATGTCGCAACGGGTCCGCGGCAGCGGCATCGTCGACCTCGAGGTTAGGGTCGGCAAAGATCTGCAGTGGCGGATCAAGGTGATCGGTTACGGGCGTGGCGCGAAGAGCGAGTGGGGCGCCCCGCGGCCCACGACGAAGCTCGACGTCCCGCCGGAGCCCGAGCGCATCGCCATCGTCGGAATCGGAGGCACCCCGCCCCAACTCGACCTCGGCGTCGACGGGCCGATGAGCATGGCGCCGAACATCGGCAGATTCGTCGGCCTCGAGGTGAAGGGCGAGCTCGACGCGGCGCTCGTCCGCCGCGTTCTCAAGGTCAACATGCAGAAGCTCGTCCACTGCTACGAGAAGGAGCAGCGCAAGAACGCGGCGCTCGTCGGCAAGGTGGAGGTCGCGTTCGCGATCGATGGCGCGGGCAAGGTGCCGACTTCCAGCGCGACCGGCTTCAAGGAGGTCGAAGCGTGCGTCGCCAGCATGATCAAGTCGATCGAATTCCCCAGGTCGAAGAATCAGACGATGGTCACCGTCAAGCTGTCGATCTACTACACGATGCCGCCCGTGTTCACGCCGTTGACCTAGACCACGAAGTCGAAGGTCGCGCGTCGCCCGCCGCCGTCGCGCTGGTGCGTCATCACGAGCGACGACACGACGAACGGATCGCCGTCGATGTACGGATCGCCGTCGAAGTAGAGCTGCGTGGTCAGCTCCTCGCGCTTGGTCGCGCGAACCTTGACGTGAATGTGCGCGGGTCGATAGCGCTTGCCGTTGAGATACCGGCCCGGCACCAGCGTTCGGATCGTGTAGCGACCCAGCGCGTCGGTGACGAGCGTGCCGCGCATGCCCCAGCCGTCGTTGTCGTACCCGCCGCGTGCATCGGCGTGCCAGATGTCGAGCGTGGCGTTCGCGATCGGCTTGCACAGCGTCGACAACACGACGCCGCTGAGGACCAACCGCTCGCCGCGATCGCGTTCGCCGACCAGCGTCGCGCGCGATGGCGCACCTGCCTTGTAGAACGGACCTTCGATGTTGTCGGCAGTGGCCGTGCATGCCGAGCGCTGGTCGACCGGGAACGGGCCCGGCGGCTGGTCGTCGTCGGGAACGTGCGGCGTGGGCAGGAGGCCGTCGGCGCGAACCGAGGCGCCTCGACAGGCCGCAGGAAGCAGGAGTGCACCGGCACCGAGGAGGAAACCGCGTCGAGAGATCGATGTGGACATCGATCACCAACGGGGCTCCACCCCGACCGGCGCATTGCTGACGTTCCGCGTAGTTACGCGGCGGGGACAGGATCCACCCCTTCAACGTGTCGGAATCGCGGAGCTTCTGGACCGAAACGCCAAACTACGCGATCGGAGCAGGCACGCTGAGCGTGATCGTGTCGGCCTCGAGATCGATCGCGATATCAGGCGTGCGCGAGATCAACTCGACGACGTGCTCGTGGCTGATGCGGAGCTCGCCGCCGAGCGCGCCCCACACGCGCGACCAGCTGCCACCGAGCGTGGTGGCGCCACACCACATCGCGGTGCGGCTCATGAACTCGACGATGGTCTGGATCACGCGCATCTGATCGGTGAGCGTGCTCTGCACGCGTTGCCGCGCATCGAGATCGCGATAGCGCACGGCGAGCGCGCGTACGAACGAGCCCATCCACGAATCGAGGGCGAGCTCCTCGTGCAGGCTCTCGCGGGACACCACGATCACCGTGACGTCGTCGAGCGCGACCACGCTCGCGTTGCGCGTGCCAGACGCGAACATCGCGCCTTCACCGAACACGTCGCCGGGCGACAGCGATCTCAGATTGACGCGACGACCGCGCTCCTTGCGAAACGCCTGGCAGGTGCCGGCGGTGATCACGTACGCGACGTCGGCGATGTCGCCTTCCTTGACGATCACGGTGCCGGCCGGGAACGTGCGCGAATCGAAGTACGAACCGCCGCGCAGGAAGCCCTCGATCTCGTGGCGCAGCTCCTCGACGGAGCCGAATCGATCGGCGCGCGGCGTGGCGATCGCGCGCATCGCGATCCGGCACAACCCCGGCGGCAACCGCACCTCGGTGAGCTCCTGCGGCG
>JACCYD010001427.1 GCA_013696695.1 Deltaproteobacteria bacterium
GATGCTGAACCGCTGCACCCAAGTCGTATTCGTCGTTGCTGCGATCGCGTCGATCGCCACCTCCAAGGCTGCGACCTGGGTGCTCAACGACAACCAGCCGATCGAATCGGTCACGGTGGATTCCAGCGGGGCCAGCTTCGCGATCACCGGTGAGGCAAGCGGGTCGGCCGATGGTCACGACGGCGGTGACATCACCGTCACGCTGACGCTCGAAGCGGCGACCACGAACTTCGCGACGACGCCGGTGAAACTGGTCCTCGCCTCCGATGACGGTGACGAAGCGCGCCGCCAGGAAGAGATCGTGCTGGTGGGGCCAGGCACGCCGGTGACGCTGAGCTTGTCGGTGCCGACCTGGCTCGATTGCCAGGCCGACCCGTGCTTCGACGATCTGGTGCTGACGATCTCCGACATCGATGCCAACGCATCGCTCGTCGTGACCGGCACGGTCGATGCCTCGCTGATCGGACGCGAGTCGACGCCGGATCCCGATCACGGCGTCGGCGTCGAGGTCACGCCGCTGTGACGGCTCGCGCCGCGCTGACGTCGCCGATCGCGCTCGCAGCGATCGCGCTGCTCGTGCTCAACGATCACGTGCTCAAGGCCGCGATGCCCGGTGTGCTGACCGGCAAGCTATCGGATGTCGCCGGCATGGTGTTCTTTCCGCTGGTGCTCGCGGCTGCGCTCGAGTGGTGCGTGCGTTCCCGGCACCTCGTGCTCGGCACCGCGATCGCGACCGGCGTCGTGTTCGCCGCGATCAAGACGATCCCGCTCGCGGCTGATGCGTATCGCATCGGGCTCGGTGCCCTGCAGTGGCCGTTCCGCGCGATCAAGGCAGGCGTGCTTGGCGATGCGATGCCCGGTCTCGCGCACGTGCGGCTGACGATCGATCCGACGGACCTGATCGCCGTGCCCGCCGTGTTCGTCGCGGTGTGGCTGGTGCGCGAGCGCGCCGGTCACCGCGTGATCGGAACATCGCGCGTCAGCGCCTGATAGCGGGCGGCCTTCGCGAGCGCGAGCGCTTCTTTGTAGAGCGCGCGGCGCTCCGGTTCCAGCTTGCCCGCGAGCCGGCGCTCGTAGAGCCGCTCGTAGTAATCGTCGGGATGGACCTCGACGAGGATCCGCGCCGAGGTTGCCTGCGCGGTGCGCCCGCCTTTCCACGCGCGCGACATCACCGCGCGCTCGCCGGGTGGGATCCGCGTGTCGCTGTGCTCCGTCCACTTGCCGGCGTCGAACGAGATGTCGCGACCGATCCGCATCTCGGAGCTCGCGCCCTCGATTCGCTTGCCGCTGGCGTCGAGGAGCTCGATCACGATCCACGCGGCGGGCGTCGGCGTGGTTGGCAGGTAGTGTCCCGCGCCGACGTTGCCGAGCTCGGCGACGATGGTGATCGTGCCGTCCTTGACCTCTGCGCGTGCGGTGAGCGAGATGCCCTGCCGGAACGTGTGCGGATCGTGGATGCCCTTGAATTCGTGCTCGCGGTTCGGCATGTGACAGTGCTGGCACTGGATGCCGCGCGCCATGTACGGCCCCTCGACCCACTCGCGATAGGTATCGAGCAGCGGGCGACCACCGACCGCGGTGCGCGGCGGCAGCTGATGACACGGCATGCAGAAATCCGCGCGCTCGTAGAGATCGAGCTTCGCGAGCGGATAGCCGGGAAGCGGCAGCAGCGAGGGCGCGACGCGCTCGGGGCCGTGTCGCTTCCAACCGCGCACGTGACAGCCCGCGCACGACACGGCTTGTTCGCGTAGCGGCGTCGAGTCGTGCGTGCGTTGCTCGGCGAGCGGTGCATGACAGCGCAAGCACGCGAGCGCGTCGTCGGGCTTCATGCCCATCATCTGCGCACGCAGGCCGGGCGTCACGGCGCCGCGATGTCGCGACTCTTGCCACTCGCGATATTGCTTCGCGTGGCAGCGCGCGCACTGTGGTGCAGAGATCGAGGCCTGCACGGGCGCGAGCTCCGGCGGCGGTGTGCCTTGCGGTGGAATCGCGCCGCCGAACACGATGGCCTCGTCACCCGTGCCGGGCCACGTGCCGGTCGCGATCTTCGCGGCGCGATCGAGATCGATCGCGCGCTCGTCCATCACCGCGCCGCGCGGCCGCGCCGACGCTTGCAACGAGATCACGTGATCCGCGAGGGCCCACAGATCTGCGTCGGGTAGCGAACCGGCGTACCCAGGCATCGGCCCGCGGCCGGTCGCGATCGCGAGTGCCGCCGCACGTCGCACGTCACCATCCGCGCGTGGCCGGCGCAGCGGTTCGCGCGTCAGATC
>JACCYD010001473.1 GCA_013696695.1 Deltaproteobacteria bacterium
GGGGTTGCTCGCGCGGTTCGGGATCGAGTCCTCCGTTCGAGGCACGGTCACCGTCGCCGCCGAGGTCGGAGAAGGTGCACGCGCGGCGAAGCTCGACGTTGTAGTCCACGAGCTCCGCGGCGATCCGATCGCACAACCGCTCGACATCGGCGTCACGGCGACGATCAGTGACAAGACCACGGTGAACCTCACCGTGGCCACGCGCGAACAACGCGGCTCCGGCAAGCCCCCCGGTCCGCTGGTGCGCCTGCTGACGATCGACGGCACGATCCCGGTCTCGCTCCCCGAGCTCGTCGCCAGCCCGAAGGCCGTGCTCGCGAAACCGCTCAAGGTATCCGCGAAACTGCAGGCCGTCCCCGCGAAGCAGCTGCTTGCCGTGTTCGGCAGGAACGAGCTCGAGGCGGGGACGATCGACGGCACGGTCGACATCGCCGGCACGATCGGCAGCCCCACCGTGGTGGCGAAGCTCGTCGGTGTCGGCCTCGCGGTGCCATCAAACAGCAACCGACCGGCGGTCACGACGCAGATCACGGTGGACGCCTCCTGGGACGGCGCCGCCGGCAAGCTCGTCGTCGATGGCACGCAGGCCGGCGGCACGCTTCACGTCGATGCACGTGGCACGAGCCTCGCCGATACGAAGGTGGTGCTCGACGCGAAAGGGTTCGCCATGATGCCCGTGCTCGCATTCCTGCCCGGACCCGCCGGCAGTGGCGCCGGCACGCTCGATGCCCACGTCGTCATGACCGGGCTCGACCCCCGCACCGCGAAGGCCTCGGGCGACTTGCACCTCGTCGACGCCCGCATTCCGATCTCGCCGGCGGTCGGTACGCTACACAGCGCAAAGATCGATCTCGTGGTCCGCGATCACGACATCACGATCGCCGTCGACGGCAAGCTCGGTGGGGGTACCGTCAAGGCGACCGGCACCATCGCGAGGGATGGCAGCTCGCCAACTGGTGGTGACGTGACCATCACGCTGCGCAAGGTCTCGCCGATCGGCGTCGTCGAGCCCACGATCGACGCCGACGTCACGGTGAAGCTCCGCCGCGAGGACCTGCGCTGGCTCGCCGATGTCGACGTGCGCAATGCCAGCATCGTCGTTCCGTCCAACCGCGGTGAGGAGCTGAAGCAACCGGGCGCTCCGACCGACATGGTCTTCATGAACGGCGAGCGCATCACGCGCCGGCCGATGAAGAAGGAGCTGCCAACCCATCCGGTGATCGTCGCGAACATCACGTTGTGGCCGGCCAACCTCAAGTCCGAGGAGGTGCGCGGCATCGTGCGCGGCAAGGTCGTGGTCACGGCAGATGGCATGTCGATCGGCATCGTCGGCAACGTCCAGGCAAGCCGTGCGAACCTGGATCTGTTCAGCCGTCGCTATCGCGTCGACCGAGCGATCGCGTGGTTTGACGGCACGACCGATCCGCTCCTCGACGTCATCATCAGTCACGACTTCCCCGAGGTCTCGACGACGACGCAGGTGCGCGGCCGGCTCTCGAGCCCGGAGCTGATCATGTCGTCGAACCCCAGTACATACTCGCAGGGGCAGCTGCTCGGCTTCTTGCTCGGCGGCGAGCCGTCCGGCGATACCCAGGACCCGGGCGATCGTGCGAGCGCGGTCGGCATGTCGTTTGTCGCGAACAAGATCGGAGGCTACATGCGACGCGCGCTTCCGTTCGATCTCGACGTGATCCGCTACGACAACGCCACCGCGCTGAACAGCGCCGCGATCACCGTCGGAACCTGGCTGAGCCGCAGGCTGTTCGTCGCAGTCCGCACCCACCCGACTTCGAGGCCCGACGAGAATACCGGTGAGGGTGAGGTTGAGTACTGGCTGTCGCGCCGGATGGCCGTCGAGGCGATCGCGGGTGATCGTGGGATCGGTGGCATCGATCTGCTGTGGCGCAAGCGCTATTGAGCCTACGCGCGAGCGACGAACCGATCGCACTCGAGGTCGGTCCGCGGTCACATCCGCGCCGGGCCGGCACTGCAGGATATGACGCACTTCGCCCTCGCCCTTGGCCTCTTGCTCTCTGCCTGTGTCCTCGACGAAGCGACCGATGAAGACCTCGCTGCACCGCACTGAGCGACGACACCGCGATCGCGATCTCCCTCCCCGCGAACACGATCAAGTACTTCAAGCTCGAGGTCCCGAGCGGCTTCGATCGCGTGAGCGTCTACCGCAAGCGGGTTGATCTCGGCGGGCCCGCGCTTCTACATGCGCCGCAATCAGCTGCCGTCGCCGACGAACTACGACTGCACGAGTAACAGCATGGGCTGCAGCGTCGAGATGCCCATCGCAGGCACGTACTACATCGCGGTCCACGGCAACTGGGAGAGCTACACGAACTTCACACGGTGGATTCCCTTGATCTCGATCGTGCTCGGATGCGCGCCACCGCTATTGAGCCGCTCGAGCTGTGCGCGCCGGCCGACGCGATCAAGGTCGAGCGCAAGTAACGACTTCCAACGGACACCGTGCGCTTACGCTCGCCCGCCGTGTCCACCGCGCACAGTCGGCTGACGCCTTGTCGATCTGGACCCGAGCGAGCGAAGGTGCAGGGTCGTGAAGTTTGGCTATGCTGGCGACGTGTCCGACGCAGAGTTACGTGCGCGGCTCGACGAACTCGAGCAAGAACTGCGAGAGCTTCGAGAGCGGCACAGGTTCCTCGCCGGGCTCGACGCGGTGACGCAGCAGCTCGTCGATCCGCGGGATATCATGCAGACCACCGCGCGGCTGCTCGCGGAGTACCTCGATGTCGATCGCTGCGCGTATGCGAACGTCGTGGACGAGCGCGTGTTCGACATCACCGGCGATTGGCCGCGCGGCGTGCCGAGCATCGTGGGACGGTGGGAAGTGGCGGCGTTCGGACCCGCCTGTGTCGCGCACATGCTTGCGAACACGCCGTATATCGTCGAGGACACCGACACGGACGAGCGCATCACCGGCGAGCTGCTCGCCGCGTATCGAGCCACGACGATCCGCGCGGTGATCTGTGTACCGCTCCACAAGGAAGGCGTGTTCACGGCTGCCATGGCCGTGCATCAGAAGGTGGTGAGGCGCTGGACACCGTCGGAGGTGGAGCTGGTCACGACCACCGTCGCGCGATGCTGGGAAGCGCTCGAGCGTGCCGCCGTGACCCGGACGAGGATCACCGCCGAGCGCGCGCTCGCCGAGCATCGCGCCCGCCTCGATTATGCGGTGCGGCTGTCGGGCGTGGGGTTGTGGTACTGCGACCTGCCGTTCGAGGAGCTGCTGTGGGACGAGCGCGTCAAGGCACACTTCTGGTTGCCACCGGATGCGCGCGTGAACATGGAGCTGTTCTACGAGCGCATTCATCCCGGCGATCGTGATCGCACGCGGGCGTCGATCGATGGTTCGATCGCGGATCACACCACCTACGACGTCATCTATCGCACCGTCGATCCCGCGAGCGGCGGCATCAAGCATATCCGTGCGCTCGGCGGCGCCGCATATGCGCCCGATGGCAGTCCACTCCACTTCGACGGCGTCACACTCGACGTCACGGCGTTGCGCGAACAGGATCAGCGCAAGGACGAATTCCTCGCGACCCTGGCGCACGAGCTGCGCAATCCACTCGCACCGATCCGCACCGGCCTCGAGCTGCTCGAGCACTCCGAGGATCGCACACTCTCCGCGCGCACGATCGTGACGATGAAGCGCCAGCTCGTCCACATGGTACGCATGGTCGACGACTTGCTCGACATCTCGCGGATCAAGCTGGGCAAGGTCACGCTCGTTACTACACGCACGGATCTTCGCGCGGTACTCGAGAGCGCGATCGAGATCACCCGCGAACAGATCGAGGCGGCCGGCCATGCGTTCGAAATCGCCGTGGCCGACGGAGCGTTGCCGCTCGACGTCGATCCGGTGCGCATCGCACAGGTGTTCGCGAACTTGCTGTCCAACGCGGCCAAGTACACCCCACGCGGTGGCACCATCCGCATCGTGGCCGAGCGCCGGCCCGGGGAGGCCTGGCTGTGTGCGCGGGTCATCGACACGGGCATCGGCATGCCGGCAGACAAGCTGCGGGACGTGTTCGAGATGTTCACGCAACTCGGACAATCATTCGAGCGCACCCAGGGCGGTCTGGGTATCGGGCTCACGCTCGCCCGCCGTCTGGTCGAGATGCACGGCGGCACGATCACCGCCGAGAGCCCGGGTCCAGGCGAGGGTTCGACG
>JACCYD010001485.1 GCA_013696695.1 Deltaproteobacteria bacterium
CGACGCCGAGCGTCTCGGCCTCGCCGCGATCATCCGCGCCGCGCGGAGCTCCGCGGTGCCGGGGAACAGCCGCTTGAGGATCGCGACGGCTTCGGTGGGGTCGGTGAGGAGGGTGCTGCGCGCTTGCGAGATCATGCCGCTGTCCGCTTGTGCGCGCACTTGCACCTCCTCGGCATCGGCGCGGCCGCTCTCGGACAGAATCTTCAACATCCCAACGATCGCGACCACCGCGAGCGTGGCGAACGCGATGCTACCGACGGCGACCGCAGCTCGGTTGCGCCGGATCCAGCGGACGAGCAGCTCGCGCGTCGTGTAGTCGTGGCTCTTGACGAGCTGGCCCTGCTGGAACCGCTTGAGCTCGACCGCCATCTCGTTCGCGGTCGGAAACCGCTGCGCCGGCACGCGCGCCATCGCCTTCTCGACGATCGCGACCAGATCCGCGGGGGCGTCGGGGACCACCGTCGAGAGCGGCGGCGGTGCCTCGTCGAGCACCTTGGAGAGCACCTCGGCGGTGGTGCGGCCGACATACGGCGGCACGCCGGCGAGTAGCTGATACAGCAACGCGCCGAGCGCGTAGACATCCGCGCGCTCGTCGACGCGTGCACCCGATGCCTGCTCGGGCGGCATGTACGAGGGCGTGCCGATCACCGAGCCTTCGATCGTCGCGCCCTCGGTGATGCGCGGTGCGATCGACACGATCTCCTCGGTGTCCTTCAGATCCTTCGCGATGCCCCAGTCGATGACGACGGTCTCGCCGAAATCGCCGACCAGCACGTTCGCCGGCTTGAGATCGCGATGGATCACCGATTGGCTGTGTGCGTACGCGAGCGCCTCGGTGACGGCAGTCACCGCGGTCAGTAGCGAGAGGCGCTCGCCGAGATCCTTCGCCGCGGAGATCTTCTGATCGAGCGGCTTGCCTCGGATCAGCTTCATCGCGAAGAACGGCTGGCCACTCGGCCACTGACCCGCCTCGGTGACGTGGACGATCGCGGGATGCTGGAGCCGCGCGGTGATCCGGACCTCGCGATCGAAGCGGGCGCGCGCGGAGTCATCGCCGTGCAGGACCTCCTTGATCGCGACCGGTCGCCCGAGTCGCAGATCGCGCGCCTCGAGGATGCGGCCCATGCCGCCGCGCGCGAGCTCCTTCACGATCTGATAGTTCGAGGGATCGACGACCGGCAGATCATCGTGGTCGCCGGCGGGCTGCGACAACGATGGCGACGAGGCGCGCGTGATCGTCCCCACCGACACGACCCGCGCGTCGATCGTCGGCTCGATCGCGATGATCGCGTCCTCGTCGTTCGCACCGCGCGTGGTGCCCTGCGCGAGCTTCTGAGACGAGGCCGAGACAGCGGGAGCTGCGAGCGTCTCCTCGGTGCCACTGCCGCCTTCATCCCGCACGATGCGAGCCTACCATCGCGACCCGTCTGACCCTCCCACCTTGCGCGCCCTCGACGGGCGGGCGGATAATCGGCGTCGATGAGGGCCGTCATTGTAGATAAACTCATTATCGCGCTCGCGCTGGTCTCCGGAATGGCGCACGCGGATACCGCCGAGCCGTGGAAGGTCGGCGTCACCGAGGATCAAAAGAAGCAGGCGAAGATCCTGCTCGACGAAGGCAACACGCTGTTCGTCGACAAGAATTACAGCGAGGCGCTCGCGAAGTATCAGGCCGCCCTCGGGGTCTGGGATCACCCGGCGATCCGTTTCAACAAGGTGCGCTGCTTGATCCAGCTCGAGCGGCCCGACGAAGCCGCCGAGGAGCTCAAGCTCGCCCTCAAGTACGGCGCAGCGCCGCTCGAGGACGTGGTCTACGCCGAGGCGCTTGCCTACGAGAAGCTGCTCGCGAACCAGGTCGCCGAGCTCGCGATCACCTGCAACAAGGACATCAAGGTCACGCTCGACGGTGTCGACCTCGTGTGCGGGACGCAGAAGCGGGTCAAGCCCGGCCGTCGTCAGCTGGTCGGCACGCGCACCGGCTTCCTCACCAAGACGATCGAAGTGAACGCGGTCGGCGGCGAGATGCAGAAGGTCGACGTGTCGCTGGTGCCGCTCACGAGCGCGGCGAAGATCGAGCACCGGTGGGCGACGTGGAAACCGTGGGTCGTGTTCGGTGGTGGCCTCGCGGTGGTCGCCATCGGCGGGCTCGTCGAGCTGCAGGCGCAGGCGAACATGGATGGCTACCGGCGTCAGGTCCAGCTGCAGTGCGGGACGACGCCGTGCGACGAGACTCTGGTCGAACCCGATCAGCGCGATCGCGCAGAGACGCAGGACAAGATCGCGATCACCGTGATGTCGATCGGGGCGGCCACCGCGATCACGGGTGGCGTGATGCTCTATCTCAATCGCGGCCGCACGGTGTACGAGCAGTCGACGACGCGCGTCGGCGTCACGCCGCTCGCCGGTGGAGGCGCGGTCACGCTCGGTGGTCGATTCTGATGCGCGCGCTCGCGCTCGTGGAGATCCTTCGTGCCCTCGCCCTCGTGCTCGCGCTCGCGTCGTGCTTGTCGTCGGGCGTCGGGACCTGTGCCGACGGCAAGATCTGTCCCGCCGATTCTCAGTGCAAGGAGCTCGCGGTGTGGGCGCCCGACGGAACCAGACCCCAGTCGCTGTGCGTGCCCGACGACGACCTCGTCGAGTGCGCTAACCGCGACGACCTCGAAGCGTGCACGGCGGTCGCAGGGATGGGGGCATGTCACGAGGGCGCCTGCGTCGCGTTCGGCTGCGGCAACTTCTTCCAGGATCCCGACGAGGCGTGCGACGACGGAAACATCCAGCTCGGTGATGGCTGCTCGTTCGCATGTCGGTCGGACGAGACGTGCGGCAACGGCTTCGTCGACCCCGTCACCCAGGTGGGGGATGACGACGGCGATCCGATCTTCGAGCCTCGAGAGCGCTGCGACGACTTCAACATCAGTCCGAACGACGGATGTTCGGCGCAATGTGTTCCCGAGCTACCGCGCTGGAGCGAGCGCAAGCCGCGAACGGTGCCCGATCGCGCGAGTCCTGCGATGGCCTACGACGCGCATCGCGGCGTGTTCGTGATGTTCGGCGGGTTCAAGCCAGACAGTACGAACGAAATAGGTTTCGCCGACACCTGGATCGGCAGCATCGCGGATTGTCTGCCCGACCATTGCATCGCGTGGTCGGAGTCGCCGGTGTCGAACCGGCCTTCGGAACGTCGCTCTCACGCGATGACGTTCGACGAGGCGCGCGGTCGCGTGGTGCTGTTCGGCGGCCAGCTAGGTCCCGAGCTCTTCGATGACACCTGGGAGTGGGACGGACGGGCGTGGACTCAGGTGTCGATCGGAGCGGGGCCGCCCTCTCGTAGTCGATTCGCGATGACGTACGACGCTGCACGGCGCCGCACCGTGCTGTTCGGAGGGCAGAACAAGTCCGGGCAACTCGACGACACGTGGGAATGGGACGGCGAGACCTGGACGCTGA
>JACCYD010001490.1 GCA_013696695.1 Deltaproteobacteria bacterium
ATGATGGAGCTCACGCTCGCGATCGCCGGCAAGACGATGTTCAACGCCGACGTTCGCAGCGATGCCGCGGCCGTCGCGGGAGGCCTCGAGCTCGCGATGCAGGCGATGGTCGCAAACCTCACGTCGCCGGTGCGGCTCGGGTTCGAGTGGCCGCTGCCGCGCCACCGGAAGATGCGCCGCGCGGTCACCATGCTCGACGAGGTCGTCTATCGCGTGATCAAGGAAGGCCGCAAGCTCGGCACCGATCGCGGCGACGTGCTGTCGATGCTGCTCCTCGCGAAGGACGAGGACGGCACGATGCTCGACGACAAGCAGGTGCGCGACGAGGTGATGACGTTGCTCCTCGCCGGTCACGAGACCACGGCGAACGTGCTGACGTGGATGTGGTACGAGCTCGGCCGCAATCCCGGCGTGCTCGCGCAGCTCGAAGCGGAGATCGCCCGCGTCGTCGGCACGCGCACGGTGACCACCGACGACCTGCCCGCCTTGCCTCTCACGCTCGCAGCGATCGAAGAGACGATGCGGCTCCACCCGCCCGCGTACATCACCGGGCGCGAGACGGTTCGCGAGGTCGAGCTCGGCGGTCACACGCTGCCAGCGCGCGCGATCGTCACGCTCTACATCCGCGCGATCCATCGCAAGCCCGAGTACTGGCCGAACCCGCTCGCCTTCAAGCTCGAGCGCATGTTGCCCGAGGCCAAGAAGGCGCGACCTCGCCACCACTACCTGCCGTTCGGTGCCGGACCGCGCGTGTGCATCGGCTCGCACTTCGCGTTGATGGAGGCGCAGCTCGTGCTCGTGACCATGATCCAGCGCGCGAAGCTCCGCCTGCTATCGAACCACGTCGTGCCCGAGCCGATGATCACGCTTCGCCCGCGGGGCGGCATGCCCGCGCGCGTCGAACGGGTTTAGGGCAGGAACCGCGCGCGATGTTCGGGCGACGGAATCTCGCAGATGTCGGCCTTGCCGAACATCCGGTAGCGCAGCGCCGCGATGATGCGATAGCCGATGTCGCCGAGGACCGCCGGCCACCAGCGAAACGCATGCAGCCAGCTCCACGGTGCGCGCAGGTGCTTCGTCATGTGGAGGAACGCCTTGCTCCGCAGATGCACGCGCTCGCCGTCGTGAAACACCACCGTCGAGAGCGCCACGGGGATGCGTGGAAACTTCGCGCGCATCGCGGCGGCCGTGGGTCCCTGCAGCGGCGCAAATCGGATCGCGTGATCGCGCTCGTGGTGAAGGATCCAGCGCACCGACTTCGCGCACAGCCCGCACACGCCGTCGTACAGCATCACCGGGCCGGTGGGGATTGGCTCGGTCGCAACTGCCTCGACGATCGCCATCCACCCATCATGCCCCGTTCGGGGAGCAAGGCAATCGCCGGCCGCGCTGCTATCGTGCGAGCAGGTGCTCGACGTTCTGATCGCGATCGCTCGGATCCTGTTCGGTGCCGCGATCTCGGGGGCGATCCATTTCTACGTGTGGCGACGCCTCGTCAAGTCTGCGCAGCTGCCGCGCCGCTGGCACGTCGGCATCACCATCGCGATGATCTTGCTGTTCGTGTCGATTCCGGTGACGACGTGGACCAGCCGCGTGTGGCCGGCGTTCGCGGCGACCTTCGGCTGGGTCTCGTATCCGTGGCTGGCGCTGATCGCGCTGACATTCGTCGCGTTGCTCCTGCTCGACCTCGGCAAGCTGTTCGTGTGGGGCGCGCGCAAGGTCGCGCGGCGTCCCGCGCCAGAGACTTCGATCTCTCGGCGCGTGTTCCTGGCTCGCATCACCGGGGGCACCGCCCTCGCCGTCGGAGGCACTAGCATGGCGCGTGGAATGATCGAGGCACGAGGAACGCACGAGATCGTGGACGTCGAGATCTATCTGGCGAAGCTGCCGACTTCGCTCGACGGATTCACGATCGTCCAGCTCACGGATCTCCACGTCGGCAACACGATCGATCACAAGTTCGTGCAGCGCGTCGTCGATCGCACGAACGCCCTCTCACCGGATCTGATCGCGCTGACCGGCGATTTCGTCGACGGCAAGGTCGAGGATCTTCGCGACGACATCGCGCCGCTGTCACAGCTGCGCGCGAAGCACGGCGTCTACGCGGTCACCGGCAACCACGAGTACTACTCCGGTGCCGATCCGTGGATCGCGGAGATCAGCCGACTCGGTGCCAAGTACCTCCGCAACCAGCGCGTCACGATCGGCGAGGGGGCGAACAGCTTCGAGCTCGCCGGCGTCGACGATCACGGCGCGCGCGGCGGCGATCACGGCGAGGACCTCGCGGCCGCCACGGCGAATCGCGATCCGAATCGCGCGCTCGTGCTGCTCGCACACCAGCCGCGCCAGGTGCGCCGCGCCGCGAAGTACGGCGTCGATCTCCAGCTCTCGGGCCACACCCACGGCGGCCAGATCTGGCCGTGGCACTACATCGTGAAGATCCAGCAGGGCGGCCTGCTCGCTGGTCGCTACGACTTCGAGGGTACCCAGCTCTACGTGTCCCGCGGCTGCGGCTACTGGGGTCCGCCGGTCCGCGTGCTCGCCCCGCTCGAGATCACGCGCGTGATCCTGCGCAGTGGCGTGCAGCCACGAGCGCGCGCGGTGGGCTAGTACTCGAGGTGTGAAGACGGTCCTGCTCGAGGCCCCCATGCTGCGCAACCTGATGGTGGCGGGCGACGAGGTGTTCTTCGAGCGATGGGACGACGGCATCAACACGATCTTCGTGATGCCGGTCGGCGAACCTGCGCATGCCCAGGTAGCGCGCGAGACGGTCTCGCGCGCGGTGACCGCGCCGGGCGCGGCGACGCTGATCGTCGTCGAGGACGATCGGCTGATCTGTCGCGAGCCCGACGGGCTGGTCGTCGCGATCGATCCGCACACCGCGAAGCGCACCCCGATCTACAAGATCGATCCCCTGGCGTCCGCCCTCGCGATCACCCCCGAGCAGCTCGTGTGGTGCACGCAGGACACGCGCGGCATCACGGGTCGCGGGCCACACGATCCGGGCCAGCTGTGGCGGTGGTGGCGCGGCACCGACAAGCCGGAGTACCTCGGCCCGCATCCCGGCTCGATGCCGGAGCTGATCGCGGCGACGCGCGCGCCGATCGCGGCGACCGCGATGACCTCGGATGTCTACTTCGCGGCGGATCAACAGCTCGGCGTGGTGGATCAAGCGGGCCTGCGCTGGCTCGCCGAGGAAGATCAGGGCTTCCAGAACCTGACCACCGGCCCCGACGCGCTCTATTACACGACGCACGGCCGGGTGATGCGCCGCGATCTCGCGACCGGCCACACGCGCATGGTGTATCGCGCGACGATCCCGCTCGCCCTCACGGTAGCCGACGACAAGCTCGTGGTCGGCCGCAACTTCGTCTACGAACGTGGCGCCCGCTCGGAGGAGAGCGCGCTCGCGATCGTGGATCTGACCACCGGCGCATCGACCATCGTCGCGCGCGAGCTCGGTCGCCCCTGCGAGCTGGCCACCGATGCGCGCGGCATCTACGTGCTCGAGTACTCCCCCGCGTGGGATCAGCAGATCGATCGGCTGACGTTCGTGCGATGGGACGAGCCGCCGCTCGAGCAAGCGCCGGTCGAACGCCAGACCGAGGCGTGATTCGCTGCATGGGAATCTCCTCTTGAAGCTGGTGTCCCGGTACAACGCGGCATGCGCTCGCTCGTCCTCGCGCTGATTCTGGTCTCCCCCTCTGCACTCGCAGGTCCGAAGCTCACGCTCGATCAGGTGATCGCGAAGGCGCTCACCGGGCCGCGTGTCCGGATGGCCCGCGGTGACATCGACGCCGCCGGTGCGCGCGTCGACGAGGCCAAGGCCGCCCGCTTGCCACGCATCAAGGCAACGCTGTTCGGTACGGGGAGCCCCGAGATCACGTGCGTCGACCCGCAGTGCACGCAGACCGATCCGCAGAACTACAAGTTCGCGGTCGACGGCTTGTACGGCAGCGCTCAGATCGATCTGATCCAGCCGCTGTTCACGTTCGGCAAGCTGTCGCACGCACGCGCCGCAGCCGAGGCCGGTGTCGGCGCGTACAACGCACTCGCCGACGAAGCCGCGGGCGATCTCGCCGTCGATGCGGCTCGCGCCTACTGGGGCATCAAGCTCGCGCGCGAGCTTGGCTACATGCTCGACGACGGCATCGAGGAGATCGACAAGGCGATGGGCCGCATGAACGCGCGCACCGGCGCCGACGCACCCACCGTGCAGGATCGCCAGCGCGTCGCGGTGCTGCTCGCCGAAGCGAAGGTCCAGCGTGCCGATGCCGCAGCCGGCGAGCGCCAGGCCCTCGCTGGGCTACGCGCCCTCACCGGTGTTCCCGATGCCGACATCGACGAGGGCGAGCTGCTCGCGGTCGAGTTCAAGCTGCCCGCGACGGCCACCGGCGACCGCCGCCCGCAAGCGCGCGCCGCGAAGCTCGGTGCGATCGCTGCTGACGAGCTGGCCGCGCTCGCGAAGGGCTACTACCTCCCGGATCTGGCGATCGTCGCATCGGCCGTGTTCGCGAGGGCGCAAGGCACCGACGATCCGCCCTCCGCGTTCGCGAACGATCCGTTCAACCGCGTCGGTGCCGGCGTCGCGCTCGCGCTCCAGTGGACGATCGAGCCGTGGAACGTCAAGGCCCGCGTCTCGCGCGCTCGCGCCGAGGCGAGCAAGGCGCACGCGCTCGGCGATCTCGCCGCGATCGGTGCGCGCTACGACGCCGAGACCGCGCTCGCTGAAGCCGCCGGCGCGCGCACCAAGCTCGATGCCACCGATGCCGGCGTCAAGGCCGGGCGCGCGTGGGTCGCCTCGATTCTTCAGGCCGATGCGATCGGAGCCGCCGAATCCAAGGACTTTGCCGATGCCTATCTGGCGTGGTTCGGGATGCGTGCCCGGTGGGCACAGGCCGCGTTCCAGTGGAACGTTGCCGTGGTACGCCTGGGTCGTGCCGCTGGTGAATATCGCGCGAGCGGGTATCGTCCGTGACAGGAGCCTCATGATGCGCCGTGCCTTGTTCATCGTTGCCCTTTCGCTGACTCCGGCCGCCCTGCCCGTCCTTGCCAGTCCGGCTGCGGCCCAACCCGCCCCACCTGCCAAGGCAGGTCCCGGCACCACCGTGGTCAAGAATGCCAACGACACGATCTTCGCGCTGATCAAGAAGAAGGCCCCGGCCGCCGACGTCACGAAGGCGGTGCGTGCGTTCTTCGATATCGATCAGCTCGGCAAGACTGCGATGGACAATCAGTGGGCGAAGCTCAAGCCCGCCGAGCAGACCGAATTCTTGAAGTTGCTGAACCAGCTGATCCAGGCGAGCTACCTCAGCATCCAGACCAGCAACGTCAACTACACGACGACGTATGTCTCCGAGACCGCCGACGCGAAGGGTCACATCGTGGTCGCGACCAAGGTTGCCACGACGCGCAAGGGTCGACCGTTCACGATGTCGATCGACTACGTGCTGGCGAAGAACGGCGCCAACCTGCAGGCGTTCGACCTCGTCACCGATGGAGTTTCCACGGTCGACAATTATCGCCAGATGTTCAACAAGGTGATCAAGGACAAGGGCTTCGCCGGCCTGATCACCACGATGAAGAACAAGCTCGCCCAGATTCAAAACAGCACGAATCCCCCCGGCGCTGCGCCTGCGACCGGCTCTGCAGCGACGCCCGCGAAGACCTAGTTGACCTTGACGCCGCCACGCGTCGACTCGTAGCGGTCGGCTCGCGTACGATGCGCGCATCGTGCCCACGAAGCCGAAGGGTTCAGCCGCTCCGAAGTCCGAGCCCGCGCCGGCACCGGCGAAGGTGAAAGCTGCGGAACCGGCGAAGACGCGACCGTCGGAGCTGGTCATCCCCGCACCCGCGAAGACCCGGCCGTCCGAGCCGAAGCTCGACGTGCTTGCCGCGGCCGCGAAGGCGAAGCCTCTCGAGGCTCCGAAGGCCCGACCGTCCGAGCCGAGGCTCGACGTGCTCGCGGTCGCTGCGAAGTCGAAGCCGCTCGACCCGCCGAAGGCGAAGCTCGAGCCGATCGTCGCTGCACCTCCCAAGGCCAAACCTGTCGAGTCCGCCAAGAACAAGCTACCCGCCGAGTGGAAGGCGCTGATCGGCAAGCCGCTGACCTGCTCGTGGCGGCGCTCCAGCGGACACATGATCGAGGTGATCGACTGGGCCAAGCTTCGCGATCGGATGACCTGGCTCGACGACGTGTTCGGCGACTGCGATACCTCGAAGCACTTCGTCGGGTTGATCTCGGCCAAGCACGGTTCCCTCGAATGGGTGAGCGGCTCGATGCTGCCGGTCGCGCTGCTCGGCCAGCAGCACGGCGGTGAAGGCCAACTCGAGGCGATCTTGCTGATCGACACCGCGACGAGCGACAGTCCGATCTTCGCGATCGAGGTCGACGGCACCGCGATCCCGGCGAAGAAGCCGCAGCAGGTCGCCGCCAACCTCGCCGCGCTCAAGATCGAGATCGTCAAGCCCGAGGCGAAAGCGAAAGCGGCTCGAGTCGGCGCCGACTTCGATACCAAGAGACCGCTGATCGCGTCGGGAAAGATGGCCGGCGACGCGCGCAAGGTGCTGGCTGCGTTGACCGGGGACAAAGACGGCGGCGCGAGCTACCTCGACGTCAACGTCACCAAGAAGCCGAAGCCACCCGAGGGTCGCGATCCGCGGTGGATCGAGGCGCTGCGCGACGAGCTCGCGAAGTCGATGGTGTTTGCGAGCACCGGCTACCAGAGCGAGACCTACTGGTTCGCGGGAGCGCTCGCCTCGTTCGGGCAGGCGGCGATTCCCGCGCTGGTCAGCGGGTTCGAGACCGCGCTCAAGAGCTATCCCAAGAAGTCCCTCGGCTACGGCGTCAAGCCGGTGCTCGACGCGTTCGATTCTCTCCACTCCGACGCGGGTGTGCCGCTGGCGCTCGACATCATCTCGCGCGCCGACAAGCCCGAGAAGAGCTGGGCGATTCCTCCG
>JACCYD010000017.1 GCA_013696695.1 Deltaproteobacteria bacterium
GCATGTCGCAGTTCGACGTCAGCGAGACCGGAGATGTCGGCACGTCGTACCCGACCGGGGCGCGTCCGCTGTTCGCCACGCGCTACGAGATCGCAACCGAGACGACGGACCTCGCGCAGATGTCGCGTTTCGCGGTGGGCTCGAGCCCGGTGATCGAGGAGCGCCCCGCCGGCACCGGCACGGTCGCGGCGGCTCCGGTGGGGGAAGCGATCACGCTGCCGCCTGCGGTGAAGTCGTTGGGCACGCTGAAGCTCGCGGTGTGGGCGATCGCGCTGACTGCCGCCGGCCTCGGGCTGGGAATTGGCATCGCGTCGATCTCGACCTGACCGCCAAGTACGCATTTTAGCGCTATTTCGTGCACGTGCCCCCCGGTTCGATCCGGAGCCCCGCGGAGGTCGTAGTTGTGGGGCCAGATGAGAGGGATCGGCAACAGGCGCCAGCGCGTCGCGATCGTCGCGTGCCTGGCGTGGGTCCTCGGGATCGTCGGCTTGCCGGCGCTCCACCTGGCCCACCACGACGCCGATCTCACGCACGCCGACACCGGAGCGATCGTCGCCCACGATTCTCACCGTCACGGTCACGACCATGTCTCTGTCGAGCGCGATCACGATCGCGACCTCGAGCAGCTCGCCATCGATCACCCGATCGAGTCCGGCCACCAGGCCGGCGGCGTCGCCCATCACGCGGTCGCGTTGCACCAGCCGGTGCCGCCTGCGATCGCGCTCGTCACCGCGTGCGAGCTGCAGCACGCACCGCCCGTCCTTCCGATCGCAGTCACCGCACCCGCGGCCCAGCCGGCGGCGCGCGGACCTCCCTCGAACGCGTAGTCGATCGATCTTTGATCTCGCGACGTCATTCGACGCTCGCAACCGCGCATCCGCGCGCGGTGACTCGCGCCTTCGAGGTTCTCGATGTTCCTGTTCCAGCGTCTGTTCGAAGTGCTGTTCGGTACCGTCACGCTCGCCGCACAACCCGTTGTCACGCTCCCGCCGGCACCCGCTCCAGTGCTCGCCATCGGACTGACCGACGCCGAGATCGTTGCCGAAGCCACCGCGCAGGCCGAGAAGGATACGAAGGGTAACGAGACGATCGAGATCATCTCCGACGCGCCTGCGTCGTCGGCATCGTCCGTCAAGCTCGACCGCGATGCGCTGCGCTTCCGCTCGCGCACGCAGCCGTCCGACATCTTGCGCCAGGTGCCGGGGCTCGTCGTCTCGCAGCACGCCGGCGGCGGCAAGAGCGACCAGTACTTCATCCGCGGCTTCGATGCCGATCACGGAACCGACGTCGCGATCTTCGCCGACGGCATCCCGGTCAACCTGACCTCGCATGGTCACGGCCAGGGCTACGCCGACACGCACTGGATGATCCCGGAGACGGTCCAGAGCGTCGAGATGCACAAGGGCCCGTACGCGGCGCGGTTCGGTGACTTCTACACCGCGGGCGCCCTCGAGCTGAAGACGATCGACAACGTCGGTGACTCGACCGTATGGGTCGCGGCCGGTGCGCCGCTCGGTGCGTCGTCGCAGCGCGCGCAACGCTACGACCGCCGCCTGGTCGGCATGGCGAGCCCGAACTTTCGTGGCAACAAGGACGACAAGTCGCTGCTCGCGCTGCAAGTCGCCGAGGCCGATGGCCCGTTCGCGAACCCGCAGGACTTCCAGCAGGGCAACGCGCTCGGCAAGTGGGACGGCAAGGTCGGCCCGGGGCGGCTCAAGCTGCAGGGCACCTGGTACCAGGGCTCGTGGAATCAGTCGGGCCAGCTGCCCGCGAACGAGATCGACGCCGGTCGCCTCGATCGGTTCGGCGCGATCGATCCGACCGAGGGCGGCAACGCGAGTCGCTCGAGCGGTCAGCTGTCGTACGGCATGCGCGACGACGACGGCACGGCGTGGAAGGTGATGGGCTACGGCGTCAAGAACAACCTCCAGCTGTACTCGAACTTCACGCTGTTCGCGCGCGACACCGAGCACGGCGATCAGATCGAACAGACCGACGATCGCTGGCTCTACGGCGCCGACGCGTCGTACGAGCGTTGGATCAAGACCGGCAACATCCAGGCGCTGTGGACCGCGGGCGTGCAGCTCCGCAACGACGTCGGCGCGACGTCGCTATGGCACGCCCAGGAGCGGACGCGGCTGCCGGGTTGCTTCGGCGAGCAAGCGAACCCGTGCAACCACACGTTCAACAACATCCGCAATCTTGCGGCGTACACCGAAGCGAACATCGCGATCGGAGATCGCCTCCAGGTGCTCCCGGGTCTCCGCGCCGACGGCTTCGCGTGGTCCGTCGAGGATCGCAACCCGATGACGACGAACGATCCGATGACGACGACCGCGGGCGAGGCGACGGCCGGCATCATCTCGCCGAAGCTGTCGGTGCTCTATCACGCGGATCCGCAGGTCACGCTGTTCGCGAACGCGGGCTCGGGCTTCCACACCAACGACGCGCGCGCCGCGGTGGCGAGCAACGGCAAGGGTGCGATCGCTCGCGCCACGGGCGGCGAGACCGGCGTGCGCATGAAGCCGCACCCGAAGGCGCGGATCTCGGCCGACGTCTGGTACCTGAAGCTGGCGTCGGAACAGGTGTGGAGCGGCGACGCGGGTGGCACCGAAGCGTCGGATCCGACGCGGCGGTTCGGGCTCGATATGGAGGGCTCGGTCGAGGCGACGTCGTGGTTGGGGCTCGACGCGAACGTCACCTGGGCGAAGTCCAAGTTCGTCGCCAACGCGGGCAACGGGGGCGCGCTCGCGCTGGCGCCTCGCTGGATGGGCTCCGGCGGCATCACGGCGCACGACCAGCGTGGCTTCGTCGCGGTGCGCGCACGCGGCATCGGCGACCGCGCCGGTAACGACACCGGCGAGCTCACGGCCGAGGGCTACTTCATCGTCGACGTCATGGCCGGCACGCAGCTCGGCAAGGTCGATCTCAACCTGACGGTCAACAACGCGCTCGACGCCAACGGGCGCGAGGCGCAGTTCGCCGAGGAGTCTCGCGTGTCACCGACCGCGCCGCTCGTCGAGCAGATGCACTACAC